>JAQBYJ010000125.1 GCA_027622555.1 Verrucomicrobiota bacterium | reverse complement strand
GGGAGCGGTTAACAAATGACCATTGAAAGCTTTCTTATTTCGGGACAAGAAAAATAACGGAAATGTTCAGTAGATTGCGGGAATAGGTCATTGCCGCAAACGGCCCGGTTTTGCTATTATTCACCGATGAACGAAGAAAATCACTGGTGGTTCTGGGTTTTTGCGCTGACATTTTTGTTCAATGCCGGGACGACTTACGCAAAAGTACAATGGCCTTTTGGCGAACGGCCAAAGGTTCAGGAGATCCGGGATTGGGTGAACCAGCTTCCTCAGGATGGCCGCATGGAAGCGATAGCCGCGTTCCATGAACACTATGGCAAACCCTACTTGGAACGAACCCGGAATCAGCCGGACTATGTGGCCCCTGGATTAAGCGATGCCGATACCAGGGAATTTGTCTTTAAAAAGACCCCGCAACGGGAGCTGAAAGTTTTCGTTGACTATCCATCCGACTGGAAAGCGGGCGATAACCGACCAGCCATCATCCTTTGGCACGGAGGCGGTTTTACCCAAGGCAACGCCGGGCAATTCTACTTTCAGGCCAATTACTTTGCGGATAGGGGAGCCGTCTGCTTTCGGCCCGAATACCGTATCCGCGATGTCGATGGCACGCTACCGATCTATGCCGTCGAAGATGGAATCAGTGCCGTTCGGTGGATCAAGGAACGGGCAAGTGAATTCGGCATCGATCCCGAACAGGTAGCCGTGGGCGGTGGCTCAGCAGGAGGTTGCATGGCATCGGCTGTAGCGACTGTGGATACCAAGAAATTTGCTGCATTGGGCTTTGTTGGAAAAGAGGACAACCAATCGATTGATATCTCGGTTAAGGCCATGCTTCTCTACAATCCCTTTGTGGACTTTTTTGAGCCGACCCACCCGAGGCAAATAGAAGAAGAATGCCTCTACCTGGGCAAAGACCCCGAGGACTATCGCGAAGCCCTGCATGCAATCTCGGCCGTCGAGAACCTGACGAAGGAAAGTCCTCCCAGCATCATTCTTTTTGGTACACGCGATTCGTTTTACGTATCCGACTTGCGTTGGATCATTCGTTGCCGGGAGCTGGGCCTGAATTGCGTGGATTACGTCTACAAGGGCGAGGTGCATAGCTGGTACAACAACTCCCCCCACCTCGAGTACACCACCCACAATGTAAACGAGTTTCTCATCGATATCGGATTCTTCGACCGCGAGCCCGTCGTTGAGATGCCACGCAAAGAAATCAGTGCCGGGCGCTCCGAGATCCAAGATAGCAAGTATGCAGGAAAAAAGGACTGGGAGGAGATTCCCAAGTACCAAACATTCCGTGAGAATCACAACATTGAGCTCATACCGTTCAAACACTATGAAAAAGCGGAAGCGCAACCAGTGCGCTCTTTTCCAGAGGCGTTGAAGCGTTACGACATAGATGGCGATGAGAAACTGCAAGTCGGCGAAATCCCAGGCAGGGTCCGCGATGAAATCCTGCGTGACATCGATAAAGACAAAAACCAAATTGTAGAGGGCTCGGAAATCAACGCCTTAATGGACAAGTACTTCCCAGGCAGGTAAGTCATTTTGTTCAAGTAGAATTTAAGGCAAAATTATTTGAGTGCTCGTTTGATCCGACTACCTTGCGTAAGAAAACTCCCAATATCCTGTTGATCATGGCCGACCAGTTGGCGGCAAAATATTCAGGGGCCTACGGACATCCGTTGGTGAAAACCCCCCACTTGGATGCCCTGGCGGAAAAAGGAGTTCTCTTTAAGGAAGCCTATTCCAATTGCCCCATTTGCGCCCCTTCCCGGGCAAGTTTTTGTTCCGGAAAACTGGTCTCCAACATCGGCGTCTACGATAATGGCGCCGAGTTGCCGGCTTCCACCCCCACGTTCATGCACCAATTAAAGCGTGCGGGTTACAGAACCTGGTTATCGGGGAAAATGCATTTTATCGGACCCGACCAGCACCACGGATTTGACCGTCGCCTCACCACGGACATTTATCCCTCCGGCTTTAATTGGACACCGGACTGGAGACAAAGCCCCTGTCCCAACCCGGGCTCCGCTGTTGATCAGTTAAAAGACTCAGGATTGTGCACATGGAGCCTCCAACTGGATTATGATGAGGAAACGCACTTCCGCACCCTGGGAGCATTGCAGGACCTCGCACGTCTCCAGGATGATGATACGCCTTTTTTCCTCGCAGCAAGTTACACCCATCCCCATGACCCTTTTTACACCACTCAAGAGTGGTGGGACATGTACGAGCACCCAAGCATCGACATGCCTAAACCAGGGTCATGCAACATCGAGGACATGCATCCCTACGACCAATGGCTGCAAACCCACCACATGGTGGACCAACACCCTCCCACTGAAGCACACATCCTAAACTCCAGACATGCTTATTACGGTATGGTCAGTTATTTTGATTCCAAAGTCGGCGAGTTGGTCCATGAACTCAAACGCCTGGGTCTGGCAGAGAACACCCTCGTCATTGTCACCTCTGACCACGGAGAAATGTTGGGCGAACATGGCATGTGGTTCAAGCGGACTTGTTACGATGCATCCGTGCGAGTGCCGCTTATCATCTCTGGAACGGATTTTGTCAAAGGTGGAAGAACCATCACGAACACCGTCAGCCTGGTGGACCTCTTCCCCACCCTTATGGAATGGTCTGGTTTGGAGGATGCGACGGCAATCGCTGAAACCTTGGATGGCCATAGCATGAAAGGCATTATCGCGGACGATGGCGAATCGTGGGACCATCCGGCCATTTGTGAATATTATTCCGAAGGCGTATGCCAGCCCGTGAGAATGGCCGTCAAAGACCAGCTCAAATATATCTATGTTCATAAGGAAGAACCGCAATTATATGATTTATCCATGGATCCGGATGAAACCACCAACTACATCCATGAGCCAAATTATCAGTCGCGTCTCGAAGTCCTCAAAAAGGCTGTTCATGAAAACTGGGATCCCGAACAGCAAACAACCCGGGTGCTGGAAAGCCAACGGAACCGCCGCATGATCAATGATGCCATCAATCCGACAACGCATCGCAGGTGGGATGTACAGCCGGATTTCGATCCATCCAAACAATACGTTCGCCAGGATAACTGTCCCATAAGCAGCGCGAAGAGACGGTACACGAAAACCGAAAAATAAGAGGGGTTCCCTTTAGGCCTCAGTAAAACTATTTCCTGCAATTCAGGAAAATGGGGACCTCTATCATCATGGGCATTCTTATAGAGCTGCCTTATATCACTCATTATTCGAAACAAATGTCCTGACGCAAAAGTTCAACAAACAGCTGTATTATACCATTACATAGTCCCTTGGTCAGACTATATAATGAAGTCATGAATACCACCACTCGTTTTATTTTAAGATTCTTGGAACTTCGACTGTTTATAATCGGAATCCTTTTGTTCAGTCTCGATCTTCATGCACAACAGCCAGGGCCGGTCACGATGGACAAAGACGATGATATTTTCGAATTATCCCTATTTACTGTGGAAGCATCCAACGATTCGGGATATCAGGCTACTTCGACACTTGCGGGAACGCGGCTGAAAACAGAGATCCGCGATCTGGGCGCATCCATATCCGTTTTGACAGAAAACTTTTTCGAAGACATCGGCGCAACAGACGGAAACACCGCATTAGCGTATGTGCTCAACATGGAGGTTGGTGGAAGCCAGGGAAACTTCGCGGGTGGAGATTATGCTAACACGCGTCCCGACCAGGACGAACAACGTGCCAATCCCCAAAGCGGACAGCGGGTACGGGGCCTTTCCGCTGCTTCGTTGACCCGAAATTATTTTCTTACCGATATTCCGTTTGATACCTACAACACTTCCGCCGTTACGATCCTCCGTGGTCCCAATTCACTTTTATTCGGGATAGGTAGTCCCGCCGGAGTAATTGACAATTCACTGGTAAGGGCATCAGTGAGTGGTGACACCAACGAAGTTGGAGTGCGGTTCGGTGAAAGGGAAAGCTACCGACTGACGATGGACTTCAACAAAGTTTTGGTAAAGGACCGCTTTGCTGTCAGAATCGCTGGTTTGAACAATAAGACGCACTATAAACAGCAGCCTGCCGAGGAGCTGGATCACCGCATTTTCCTGGCTTTTGAATGGGTTGTCGCAAAAAACGAAGGTTCTTCGATTCTGGGCGCAACCTACCTTCGAGGAAACTACGAGGAAGGGGAAATCAAAGCCACTCCACCCAACGTGATTCCACCTACCGATGGCATTTCTCCATGGTTTTCGACCCCTGATTCTGTTTTACAGCAATACACGACCTTTCCAAACTGGGCGGTAAACGGTAGTTTTGTACCCAAATTCACCGTGGATACCCGCCCGGGCTTGCCTCAAATCAATGGCTCTGTGGCCAATCCGTTCAACTGGCAGTTGGCCCTGCATTATACTGATCCAAATAATGGGGCGAATGTCGGTTTTCCGGGATCAAACTTGGCAGGTGGACAGGGACGGATTGTCTATAGCCCCAAAGTGGACGGACGCAAACGGTTCGACCTGTATAGCACCATTGATCTCATAGCCAAAAACGCCGTCCCTAGTTTTACAGTTCCGGTGATAATGGACAGGCAAGTGTTTGATAATGAGAACCGGCTGATTTCCGGGTCCACCAATAAAGTCGACCAGGATTTTGACGCCTACAACCTGACCTTGGAGCAAGGACTATTTGGCGGCCGTGCCGGCATTGAGTTGGCTTATGATAAGCAAGAACATTTTCGTCATATTGAGCTGCCATTTTCTTCAGGGCAAACCTCGGGCGCCAACGGTGTGGGTGATATCTCCATAGACGTGAACGAATACCTTGGCAACGATATGCCCAATCCAAATCTGGGTCGTCCCATGATGAAAACGCGCAATAATACCAGCAATATTTTAAGTGAGCGTGAAGCGGGGCAAGCTACGGCCTACTACATTCTGGATCCTTTGGACTTGAATGAAAAACTGGGTTGGTTGGGCCGCCATGTCTTCACTGGTTTCTTTGGAGATCAAACCATTGATCAACTGAGCAAAAGTTTTTCACCCGGCTGGGAGAGTGATACCATTGATGTGGCCACCGTTTTAAACGCCCTTCCAACCCAAGGCCGCAACACCATACTCAATATGGCCTACGTCGGGCCGTCATTGCTCGATAGTTCCATCCAATCATTCGATGATGTTCGGATCACCGATGTCATTAATGTGCCAATGCCGCAAGCCGGCGACACCTATAATTTGTTCTATTTTGATCCGGTGGACCGCCAAAGGAAGGAAGGTGATTTTCGCGTAGGACGATTCCTGGGTGGCGGGAACATCACCCGCCAGACGATCGAGTCCCGGGCCCTTAGCTGGCAGAGTCATCTCCTGAGCGGCCATTTGGTCGGTCTATTGGGTTGGCGCACGGATGAGACCGAAACCTTTGAAAGAATTGGCAACGCCAACCTGCCAACCGGCCCCTACGATCCCGCAAATCTTCAACTTACCCCGGACCCTACATTCATGGCCGAGGGGGACACCTTTACCTGGAGCGCGGTGGGGCACGTACCTTCGTCCTGGCTGGAAGGCCTGCCACTCCAACCCGGATTCTCCGTCCACTATAATTCCTCGGAAAACTTTTCCGCCGCAGCCGTCCGCCGCGACTTAAACGGCAAAGAACTGGAACCACCCAATGGCAGGACGGAGGAATACGGCTTCACTCTTGGGCTGTTCGATGGAAAATTTTTGACGCGACTCAACTGGTTTGAAACTTCGAGTTCGGGCATTGGCACCGACGTATCCGGTGCGGCGGGAAATGCGTTCAGTTCGGCTCCCAACCAGGTCATGGCTTATCTTAACCGATGGCAGGCGAATGAGGACGCCGGACTGACGGTTGCAGAAGCTCTGGCGTTTACAGATCCGTCGAAGGTAGGATTGTTTGACTCTTATGCGGAAATCTATGAAGCCCTAATCAACCTGCTGCCTCCGGAGCAACAAGCACTCCGCAATATTCGGTTTGAAAACGGACAATGGGAAAGCGATCCCAACCTCGGTCAAACCGAGACCACCTCATTCGTGGCGAAAGGATTCGAGATCGACCTTACAGGGAACCTGACTCCGAGTTGGCGCGTCGCCTTAAATGTCGGCAAGCAAGAAACGGTTCAATCTGATACCGCTCGCGTGCTTACCGTTCTTGCCAATACCATAAGGGACAATCTGATATCGTCGGGGCTTGGATCTCTTGCCGATTCCGCCGAAAGAGGTGAGCCTAGCACTTCCTTGGAACGTTTTAATACCAACGTAATGGTTCGCCTGACGAGCGAGTTGGCCAGGGACAACACAGTGAGTCTGGAGCAAAGGAAATGGCGCGCCAACGCACTCACTAATTACGATTTTCAGGAAGGCTTTCTTAAGGGAGCCGGAATAGGCGGGGCGTTCCGCTGGCAAGACAAAGTCGCCACAGGATATCCATTGCTGTCCGCCGATGAAAACGGTATCCGCCTGCCAGATCTTAATAATGCGTTCTTCGGCCCAACGGAATTTAACGGGGATCTTTGGATAAGCTATTCGCGCGATCTCAACCGCAAAATCCGATGGAAGGTGCAACTCAACGCCCGCAATTTACTGGGTAGAGGCGGTTACGTTCCGGTTATCACAAATCCTGATGGAAAAGTTGCCGTAGTCCGCAATCCAAATCCCACAGAGGTCTTCCTTAGCAACACATTCAAATTCTGATCACCCAAGTCATGCTTGGTAACAAGCCAATCAGTCCCCTGCCTTGTTCCGTGACCACAACCATCAAACGGAACGAAAAATGATTCGATTATCGGTGCTCTACGTTCTAGCCGCGCTTGGAGTAACTCAGGTTACAGCTTCCGCACGGCCCAACGTAGTCGTTATTTTGACGGACGACCAAGGTTGGGGTGACCTCAGCCACCACGGAAACAGTAATTTGGAAACTCCGAATATCGATCGCCTGGCCCGGCAAGGAGCCGACTTTAGACGATTCTACGTCTCACCCATCTGCTCTCCAACCCGCGCGGAGTTGCTTACGGGCCGCTACAGTCCGCGGGGAGGTGTGATTTCAGCGAGCCAGGGGGAGGAACGATTGGATCTGGATGAGACGACGATCGCCGACATCTTCCATGCCTCCGGTTACCGCACCGCGGCCTTCGGCAAATGGCACAACGGCATGCAACCGCCTTATCATCCCAACGCCCGCGGGTTCGAAGAGTTTTACGGCTTTTGCTCCGGACATTGGGGTCACTATTTCGATCCCGTTCTTGAGAACAACGGTAAGATCGTCCAGGGCAAAGGTTTTATCGTCGACGACCTGACAAACCGGGCGATGGACTACATGGAAAAACACAGGGCCGAGCCTTTTTTTGTCTACCTCTCCATAAATACACCCCACTCGCCCATGCAGGTCCCGGACCACTGGTGGGATAAATTCAAGGACAAAGAACTCGCCTTGCTGAGCCGGGAGAGCGACCCCGAGAGTATTCCACATACACGGGCCGCCCTGGCCATGTGCGAGAATATTGACTGGAATGTGGGAAGAGTGATGCAAAAGTTGGACGACCTTGAACTCGCCGGCAACACCATCGTCCTCTACCTCAGTGATAACGGGCCCAACGGTTTTCGATGGAATGGCGGCATGAAAGGCCGGAAAGGCCATGTGGATGAAGGCGGGGTGCGAGTGCCCTTCTTTATCCGTTGGCCAGGCCGCATCCAAGCGGGAACCATAATCCCGGAAATCGCCGGGGCCATTGGCCACACTGACGGATCTGGCCGGCATTGACAAGTACCAGACTCTGCCGCTTGACGGGATAAGCTTGATGCCTCTTCTATTGCAGAAGGGCGACCCATGGCCGGAGAGACTGTACTTCAATTACTTCAATGGCAGGACCAGCGTACGCAGCCAGCGCTTTCGCTTGGATGACCGGGGAAGCCTCTTTGATATGGATAATGACCCGGGACAACAATCGGATGTCTCGGAACGGTTTCCGGAAGTTGCCGAACAGCTGCGCGGGGCCAGGAATAACTTTGTCGAAAAGGTTGCATCGGAGCTACCCAGAAAAGACGATCGTCCATTCACGCTTGGTCATCCAGACTTTGAATTCACCCAGATTCCCGCTTGTGATGGCATCCCCCACGGAAACGTCCAACGCTCCGGCCGGGCGCCAAACGATTCGTATTTCACGAACTGGACGAATGAAACCGACCGCATCATTTGGGACGTGGAAGTCTTAAGCGCTGGAGACTATCGTGTGGAGCTTTATTATACCTGCCCCAGGGAAGATCTGGGTTCCACAATTGAACTACGCCACGGGGATACGAGTATTCGCGCGAAGGTCACAGAGGCCAACGACCCGCCTTTGCGGGGAGCCGAAGCCGATCGGGTGCGGAGACGTTACTTTATGGATGGAGTTGAAGTTGAAAAGTGGCCATCGGGGAAATCCTCAGCGAATCGAGTTCAAGTGGGTGAGTCCTATGTTAAAGATTTTAAGCCGCTCAACCTAGGGATAATTCCCTTAAAAGAAGGTCGAAATCCTCTGACGCTAAGAGCGTTGAAAGTGGCTGGAAACGAGGTGATGGATGTGAAATTTTTAGTGTTTACGCGAGTATCGCCACAGAAATCCAGAAGGTGAGGAGACGATACAAAAAAAGGCATGATACTAAGTCAGAAACCCTGCGAAATGAAAAATAACTACCACCGAAACCGCCTATCAACAGATTCCATGATTTGGCTGCTCCGATCGCTTCCCGTCCTCCCCGCCTTGCTGTTCCTGACCCTTGCCGGTCCGACGACAGTGAGCGCGCGCGAGCAGCCAAACATCGTAATCTTGTTCGCCGACGACATGGGGTATGGCGACCTGGCCTGTTATGGACACCCCTCGATCCAGAATCCAAATCTGGACCGGTTGGCGCGTGAGGGTATGAAATTCACGCAGTTTTACGTGGGCTCATCTGTCTGCACACCCAGCCGGGCGGCCCTCCTGACGGGCCGGCTGCCCATTCGCAGCGGGCTCACCACGGTCTTTATCCCGCAATCGGAAGGGGGCATTCCGGCGGAAGAGATCACCCTTGCGGAAGTCCTGCAAGCGGAAGGCTATGCTACTGCCTGTATCGGAAAATGGCATCTTGGCTCGCGACCGGAATACCTGCCCCTCAATCACGGCTTCGATTATTACTTCGGAGTACCTTATTCAAACGACATGAGCCCGGAAACGCAGCCGGACAACCCCCTCTTCGCCGACGCCCCGCCAACCCCCCTAATCCGGAATTTTACGGTGACCAACCCTGACCGCGAACCAAACCAGGGCTTACTCACCCGGCAATACACAGAAGAGGCCATCCGGTTCATCCGGGCGCACGCCGGCGAACGTCCCTTTTTCGTCTATTTGTCCTACACCATGCCGCACGTGCCACTCTTCGCCAGCGACCGGTTTAGCGGCTCCAGTCGGCGTGGCCTCTACGGGGATACCATAGAAGAGATCGACTGGTCCTGCGGCGAAATCCGCTCAGCTCTGGAGGAACTGGGCTTGACCGGAAACACTCTCCTCGTCTTTACCTCCGACAACGGGCCTTGGCTGAGCAAGGGAACGGACGGCGGATCCAACGGCCCGTTTTTTGAGGGCAAAGTCTCCACCTGGGAAGGCGGCTTCCGGGTCCCGGCACTCTTCAGTTGGAAAGGAAGGATTCCAGAAGGCGTCACCACCACCGCCTTCGGCACGACCATGGACCTGTTCACGACCTGTGTCCGGCTCGCCGGGGGACAGATACCGGACGACCGGCCGATCGAAGGCCAGGACCTCGCCCCGGTTCTCTTCCACGGACACGCCGGGCGGGAACCGCTCATGCATTATTACTTTGGCCCGGAACTGTGGGCCATCCGGAAGGGCCCGTGGAAACTCCATTTCAAAACCACCGACCCCGCCAATGTCAGTGTCTGGGGAAAATGGAACATCGAAGAACACGATCCCCCTCTCCTGTTCCAAGTGGAGCATGACCCGGAGGAGCGTTTTGACCGTGCCGACGACGAGCCAGCAATCGTAGCGGACCTTGTCGCCCTGGCCCAAGCCCATCGCGATTCCGTCGTACCTGGCAAACCTCAAAAGTAGCCGGAGCCGGGGCATTTTCCGGAGTGAACCATTAACCCAAATATTCCAATTCGTGAAATCAGCGCAGACACCCGGTGATGGATGAGGGAGGGCATCAAGGAACAAACGATGGACTCCATGCATGGGACCCTGGAACCGGGCCCGGAAACAGCGATCGATTTAAGGCAAGAACGACTCGGCGCTGTCGTCCGATCGGGCTGCCAAGCGGAAAAATTACTCACCAGAACAAATGTCTTACCTTATAGGATTTGACGCATAAGTTCAGTGTTTAGAAGGATAAATCCATTACAACGACCACCGGTTTTGTGAGATAATGAGCAGTGAGGACTTTTTATTTTTTAAAAGGACGCAAAATGAAGATACTTCAACTTTGGAAGGTAACGATAGGGTGGCTGGGAATTGTCTTGGCGGGAATTCTTTTGACCGAAACGGTTCAAGCCGCCGGGTCATTTCGCGCATCCTGCGTGAAAGTGGATATCACCCCGGAAGGTCCGGTCTGGATGCATCAATTTGGCAAGCGGCAATCGACCGGGGTGTTGCACAAAATCTACCACCGTGTGGTTGCCATGGATGATGGGAAGACCGAATTCTATCTGGTTTCCTCTGACTTGATTGGGTTTTCTGCGGCCTTTTACGACTCATTTTGCCAGCGTCTGGAAAAGGAAACCGGCATTAAGCAAGAGCAGCTCTGGTGGACCTTTACCCACACACACGCGGGACCTTCGGTGGCGAGGCCGTTAAGTAGCGCGTTAAAGCCGAATCAGGATTTCTCCGGAGAAAACGAGGAATTCACCGAGGACCTGCAAGCGCTTTTGATACAAGCCATCAAGCAGGCACGCCAGCAGTTGGAACCGGCGGCCCTCGGTATTGGCTACGGAAAATCCTGGGCGAATATAAACCGGAGATCACGCGACGTCGATGGCCGCATTAACCTGGGGAAAAATCCACTGGGGCCCGTGGAACGGACCATCAACCTCATCAAGCTTCAGCGGGCGGATGGATCCCCCCTGGCCCTGATTGCCAACTACCCAATCCATGGAACCGTGCTGGGTTATTATGCGAATTACGGCATCGGCAACACCAAAATAAGCGGAGACCTCCAGGGAGTGGTGGCCGAGTATGTGGAAGAGCAAACGGGAGCACCGCTGCTTTTCATCGTAGGCGCGGCCGGCAACATCGCCCCCATCTATACCAAGGCGGTGGATGAAACACGGGGCAACCTCACCGAGTTTAATGTACTGATCGGCGAAAAAATTCTCGAAGCAAACGAAGGTATCGTCTCGCTGACACGGGATATCGTTTTCACTTTGGAAAAGAAGTTGATCGTGGAAACCCCCTTGAGGCAGGGCTTTACCTGGCCGAAAGAACTTTCCGCCTATGGGCGTGTTTCGAGCACGGGTCGTAAGGAGATCCTTTTCCCGGTCTCGTTCCTCCGCATAAACCGGGACATCATGATCTGGTCGGCGCCCTGTGAGTTGTTTTCCGAAATTGCCATGAAGATCCGGGAGGAGTCTCCCTTTGCCCACACGTTCTATTTTGGCTACACCAATGGATCTTTTGGATACCTTGCCACGCGCCAGGCTTTTGCCGAAGGGGGCTATGAGACTGAAAAAGCCAGCCCATTCACCCCGCAAGTGGAAGATGACCTTCTCGATGGCGTTCTAACCTCCCTCAACCGTTTCCATACCCAATTGAGAGATTAATGACCCATTGCCAGCGAGTTATCCGGCGGATCTTTCAGGTCACCGGTTTGGGAATCTCGATTATTATCGGTATCCCATTCACATTCGGGGAACCGAATCGCCCAAACATCGTATGGATAACCTGTGAGGACTTGAGCCCGCACCTGGGCTGCTATGGCGATGATCAGGCAATCACCCCAACCCTCGATAAGCTTGCTACTGAAGGTGTCCGCTACACCCAGGCCTTTGCCAACACCGGGGTCTGCGCCACCGCACGCTCCTGCCTGGTCACCGGTATGTATGCCTCTTCCATCGGCTCTCAGCACATGCGCTGCACGGCCACTTTGCCGGGATTTTTCAAAACTTTTCCCCAACTGCTTCGGGAAGCGGGATACTATACCGGTAATGTATCCAAAACTGACTACAACTTTCCTGTGCCGGAAGGGGCCTGGAGCGGGTTGCGCGGCAAAGCCCATTGGCGAAATCGAAAAGCAAATCAGCCTTTCTTCTACGTGCACAACATAAACGCCACGCATGAGAGCCGGGTGCGTTTCAGCGAAGAAGATTTCCAAAAACTTACCGAACGCGTGCGGCCCGATCAGCGCCGGAGACCCGAGGAAATGGAAGTCCCGCCCTATCATCCGGATACGGCAAAAATCCGCGGGGAGTGGGCCCGCTACTACGACATGGCAACCCAAATGGATTATGAGGTGGCGGATATTCTGGAGGAACTGGAAGCGGATGGATTGCTGGAGAGTACCATAGTGTTTTTTTTCAGCGACCACGGCACCGGATTGCCAAGGGCCAAACAATTTATTTTTGACACGGGCATGCAGGTTCCCTTGATCATTCGCTTTCCGGATAAATGGAAACATCTTGCCCCAAGCCCAGCGGGATCCGTTACGGATCGACTGGTCAGCTTCGTGGACTTCGGACCTTCCATACTCAGTCTGGCTGGCGTATCCATCCCTGAATACATTCAAGGTCGTGCATTCCTGGGAGACAACGCCTCTGATCCCAGGCAGTATGTCTATGGCATCCGCGACCGCATGGACGAACGCTACGACATGAGCCGGACAGTCCGCGATAAACACTTCAAATACCACCGCAATTATATGCCTTACCTGCCACACTATCCCTGGCTGGATTATATGGACCTGCTGGAAACGTCCAAGGAAATGAGGCGTCTTGGCGATGAGGGAAAATTAAGCGGCGCCCACGCCCATTTTATGGCACCCACCAAACCATTGGAAGAACTTTATGACATTCAAGCGGATCCCTTTGAATTACACAATCTGGCCGGTTCTCCGGAATATAGGGAAATCCTGGAAAGGATGCGCGAGCTTCACGTGGCCTGGGTTCTCGAAACCAGGGACCTCGGTTTGATCCCTGAACAGTACCTGCGAGAGCGCGCAAAACCGACCTCGGAATATGAATACGGCCAGAGTGCAGCCTTTCCGGTTGAACGGGTTCTGGAAACAGCCCTGTTAATGGGCGGTCGAAATGTCGACGAATTGATTCTACGCCTGGAAGATCAGGAACCCGCCGTCCGCTTTTGGGCGGCGAATGGATTGACGAACCTGGGAACAGAAGCACTGCCCTCTCAAGAAAAATTGCTCCACATCCTAAATAAGGATACGGTATCTGAAGTCCGGATAGCCGCCGCTCAAGCCCTGTGCAAGATGGACAAGCCGGAACAGGCCCTAACGGTCCTGGCAAGCTTCCTGCAAGATGAACGTCTCTACATCCGGGTGGCGGCCGCCAATGTGGTTGACCGAATCGGCGAACAGGCGCGTCCCATTCGAGCTGAAATTCAGCAGGCTTTGCAACGCGCCTGGCCTGATCTTGATCAGGGAGCCAACTTTCTACCGTGGCTGCTTCAACACACCATGCGGGAAATGGACACAGCCAGACCCTAATCACCGACCCCGCATTTACAATGAAACCTTTGAACCGCCGTCAGTTTCTCAAAACAATCCCCGCATCCGCCTTGGCAACTTCCTTACTTGCTCACCCAGGCAACCATTCCTGGCTTTGGGGCCAAAATGAATCCATCCATCGCCGATTCCGGCTTTGTTTGGATCATCGACTCCTCGGAATCCAGGCAACTGTGAAGGAACTCATGGTTCTGGCGAAAACCCATGGCTTTGAATCCATTGTTCCCAATCCCCGTGAACTGTCGCAATATTCCACAATCGATTTACAGAACCTGCTCGGAGAGATGCGGCAAAGTAATCTCCAATGGGGAGCCCCGGGGCTAACGGTCAATATCCGCACCGATTCGGAAGAGGAATACCGGCGCGGTATCGACGAACTCCCAAACGTGGCGGAGGTGTTGGGTCGGGCGGGAGCCAAACGTATCCGCACCTATATCACGCCACGACACGATCACTTGACCTACCGCATGCACTTCCGTCGCTATGTTAAAAGAATTCGGGAGGTAGCAACAATTCTTGATGACGCCGGCCTGCGGCTTGGACTTGAGTATGTGGCCCCCCGGCACCTGAGGACGTCGGGCCGTTATACGTTCATCTTCACGCTGGCTGAAACGATGGAATTGATTGAGGAAGCTCGGAAATCCAATGTGGGAGTTGTCCTCGATTCGTTTCATTGGCATAACGCGCGTGAAACGGAAGCGGATATCCTTCGGTTAAAAGGATCGGATGTGATTGCCTGTGACTTGGAAGACGCTCCCGCCGGAATACCCATCGACGAACTGACCGATGCTCCACGCGCCCTCC
>JAQBYJ010000124.1 GCA_027622555.1 Verrucomicrobiota bacterium | reverse complement strand
AGATTGATGGGGCGCGTATAGTTACTTGTCATTGTTTATAGCCTTTCTACGGAGTTTGATTGATGGGCACCCTAATAAAAGAGAACGGAAGAATGATTTGGGGAATGGGAGATTACGTAAATACTCCGTGACCCACGAAAATTGCCCGGATAATTTTTTCAACCGGTATAAAAATTTCTGACACAGGCTTTGGTTAACCTGGAAAAGGGGAAGTCATTCAGGTTTCTTCCGGTTTTTCCTTTGACACGGGAAAATTACAGTTCACTCGGAAGTTTAGGAATAAACCACATCGATAATTTCGTCGTTTTATTCCTTCCAGAAGGTTTAATACGGGTAATAATTTCAAAATCTGTAGTAATACCCATATGTCTAAAGCCCTACTCCTTGTATTTTTCTGTTTGGTAATCATTTTCCGAAGTTTCGCACAAGAGTTGGCACCGCAGCCCGGCACCCTGCTTCTGCCCGAGTCGGCCCTGCCCGGGTACGAAGCCCAAATCGACCACAAGGCCTTTATACTCGACGACAGTAAAAAGACTATTGAACAAGGGCGGGAGATTTATCAACAGATCTGCCACAACTGTCATGGGGACATCAACCTGCCCGGATCGATCCCCAATTCGCTGCGGTTTGGCGAGGGCGTTTTTCAACATGGAAACGATCCCCATACCCTATACCAGACGATAACCCGCGGGTGGCGTTTGATGGCACCGCAAATGCAAATGGTTCCCCGGGAAAAGTATGCGGTCATTCAATACATCCGGGACCACTTCCTGAAAGAGCATAATCCGTCCCAGTATTCTGAAGTGACCGATGCTTACCTGGCAGGCTTGCCGAAGGGAACGGAGAAAGGTCCCGATCCTGTCAAGCGCGAGCCCTGGCGGGAAATGGATTATGGGACTTTTCTGATTGGGACGGTTGAAATCGTTCCCGGTTCTTCCTCACGCTACCGGTTCCCCGAGGGAGAAACAGCGCGTGGCTTTGTGGAGCCGGGAGCGAACATAGCATTCAAGTCGATCAGTATTCGGCTCGACCCCGGCAAAGGGGGTGTTTCGGAAGGGAATACCTGGTTGTCCTTCGAACACGATACACTGCGGGTCGCAGGAGCCTGGACAGGGAAAGGTTTCACGGATTGGCAGGGAATCAACTTTGATGGGCAGCATTGGTATTGGCCGCGAACGGTTGGGAATCTCTTGTTTGAAACTGAAGATGGCCCAGGCTGGGCAAACCCGGATAACGGCAGTTTTGAGGATCCGCGTTTCGTGGGTCTCGACGGACGTCGCTTTGGTCCGCTGCCCCGCGAATGGGCACACTATAAAGGTCTCTACCGCGACGGGGATCATACCGTCATGGCTTATACCGTGGGCAGGGCCGAGGTCATGGAAAGCCACGTTCTAACAGAAGGCGGAAATATCCTCCGAATTCTGAACGTGGGAAAATCCGCCAAAGACCTCACCCTTCGCCTGGCAAACCGCGGAACGCCCATAGGTGTTCAGGGAACCAAGGCCGTCAGTATTCGGGAACGGGACGGTTTTGTGACTGCTACCATTCCAGCCAAGGCCACTCCCTTGAATCTGGCCTTCGTCTGGGGGGATTCGAAGGCGGATATTCCTTCTTCAGAACTCGATCTAAAACGTTTTACCCGCGGCGGCCCATCCCAATGGCCGGAAGCCATTGCTTCGCCGATCATTCGGGGAAACCAGGAAGGTCCTTTCCAATGGGATAGCTTTGCCATTCCCCAGGGAAATCCCTGGAAGAGCTGGCTGCGCACCACCGGCGTCGAATTTACGCCCGGCGGCCAGTCGGTCATCCTGTGCACCTGGGATGGAGACGTGTGGAAAGTCGATGGCATCGCCGACGAAGCAGCGACCACCGCCACCTGGAAACGCATTGCCTCAGGCCTCTTTCAACCGCTGGGAGTCAAGATCGTGAACGGCGATATCTTCGTCACCTGCCGGAACCAGCTCGTGCGCCTGCACGACTTGAACGGCGATGGTGAAATGGACTTTTATGAAAACTTCAACAGCGACCACCAAGTAAGCGAACACTTTCACGAATTCGCCATGGGTTTGCAGACCGATGCCCAAGGAAACTTCTACTATGCGAAAAGTGGACGGCATGCCCGCCCGCCCTTGGTAGCTCATCACGGTACGCTCTTAAAAGTGAGCTCTGATGGTTCGAATACCGAGATCATAGCCAACGGCTTTCGAGCCGCCAATGGCGTGTGCATCAATCCGGACGGAAGTTTTATTGTCACCGATCAGGAAGGTCACTGGAACCCGATGAACCGCATCAACTGGGTAAGACCCGGCAGCAAATTTTATGGCAACATGTGGGGTTACGGCGTAGGGGAGGATACCTCCAATTCAGCCATGGAGCAACCGCTTGCGTGGGTGGATAAAGGCTTTGATCGCTCCCCTTCCGAGCTACTCTGGGTCGATAGTAAAAACTGGGGACCACTAAACGGCAAACTACTCAATCTCTCCTACGGCCACGGTCGACTGGAGATTGTCCCTCATGAATTTATTAACGGACAACCGCAGGGAGGGCTTTGCCGCCTGCCTATTCCCGATTTCCCGACTGGCACCATGCGTGGTCGTTTTCACCCAGGAAACGGCGACCTATACCTCTGTGGAATGTCTGCCTGGGGAACCGCGCAGATGCATCAGGTGGGAGGATTCTACCGCATTCGAGCTACGGGAAAGCCGAGTCATTTACCTACAGGATTAAATGCCAAAGAGGGACGAATCGAAATCACATTTTCCGAACCAATAGATCCTGGCTCAATCTCGTCGGTTGAAGAAGCATTCACCGTAAGCACCTGGGCTTTGTTAAGATCGGCGAATTACGGTTCAGACCACTACGACGAAAAAACACTCGATGTCTCCGACGCATCTCTCTCGCGAGACGGAAAAACCTTAACCATCGAACTTCCCGGTATCGAACCAGTTTGGCAAATGTCCATAGAGTATAAGCTCAAAGGTAAAAACGGAGAGTCCGTGGAAGGCGAAATTCAAAACACCATTCATCAACTTGGTTCTGATGATCAGAATATAAATTGATAATACCCACAGGTACTCGAAACCGAACACCTCAAACATCCATGACAGTTAAACTTCGATCCCTATTATTTTTTCTCGCAACATCTGTAATCTTAGAATCTGCGCAGCCCAATATTCTCTACATCATGTCGGACGACCACGCTGCCCACGCGATCAGTGCTTACGGTGGGAGGCTAGCAGAGGTGGCACCGACTCCAAATCTGGATCGTTTGGCCAGTGAAGGGATGCGTTTCAACAACGCCTTTGTAACCAACTCGATATGCACGCCGAGTCGCGCGGTCATCATGACCGGAAAGTATTCACACCTAAACGGCGTCTATAAATTTACCGGCCTCGACCAGAGTCAACCAACACTGCCAAAATACATGCAGGCAAACGGTTACCAGACTGGGATTGTTGGAAAGTATCATTTACACACCAATCCAGTCGGTTTCGATCACTGGTCAATTCTTCCAGGCCAAGGGAAGTATCACGATACGGAGTTCGTTGAGATGGGCGACGAGGACCCTTCCGGAATTGTGGTGCAGGGGAAAAGAACGGCTAATCCGGGTTCGCATTCGACGGACATTATTACCAAGAAAGCCCTCGATTGGTTTAAGGAAATTCGCGAACCAAACCGTCCATTTTTCTACATGCTTCACTACAAAGCGCCGCACGATCTTTGGCAGCACGCTCACCGCTACGATGACTACCTGGCGCATGTGGAAATTCCCGAGCCCGACAATCTCCTAGACCATAGTTCTGGAAGGTCTCCCGCCCTGGATCAATCACTGCAAAACATCGCTAGTTCACAGAGGCATATGAATTTCACGCCAGAAATAATGGCGATGGAACCAGGGTTTGAAAAACGCAAGTTTGTCTATCAGGAATACATGAAACGTTACTTGCGATGCGTGAAAGGAATCGACGATAACCTGGGCAAGGTATTCGCCTACCTTGACGAGTCAGGACTGGCTGAGAACACGATAGTCATTTACACGGCAGACCAGGGATTCTTCCTGGGTGAGCATGGGCTTTACGATAAACGTTTTATCCACGAAGAAGCGTTGCGCGTACCGCTCATCGTTCGTTGGCCCGGAAAAATAACCGCCGGTCAAGTCAGGGAGGAAATGATCCTGAATCTCGACTATCCGGAAACGATCCTGGATATGGTGGGACATCCGATTCCGGGTGACATGCAAGGCCGCAGTTTTCTACCCATACTGTTGGGTGAGAGAATTGAAGATTGGAGGGATGCTTTTTACTACCGCTACTATTTCTCGCATTTTGATACTCCAAGCCACCTGGGCACGCGAACCAACGACCACAAATTGGTTTACTATGATAGCCGCGATGAATGGGAACTCTATGACCTTCGGTCCGATCCAACTGAAATGAATGATCTTTCGAAAAACCCAGCCTGGGCTAATAGATTGATTTCATTGAAATCCGAACTGGCTCAGCTTCAAAAACAAGCAGGCGACAATCCCAACGATATAGGAGACAATCCAAGGACAGGAAACGCAGCGCTCGACCAACTTGAAAGAGATCGTGCCGCAGCTCGAAGCAAAAGATAAGAACCACCGATAACGCTAACGAAAACTGATATAATTGATTCACACGGATAAAGAATAGCAAATCTGTATGGAGAAGACCAACCACTGATGAACGCCAATAAAGAAAGCATACCATTCAAAGCTATCAGTGTTCATAAGTGCTATCAGTGGTTAAATAAATTTCTATTAGTTTTTTGCATTCTCCTTATCCCAGTTTTTCCCGGTTTCGCTACCGCTCAACAACCAAACATCGTATTAGTATTCGCTGACGATCTTGGATACGGAGATATCAGCTGTTACAATACAGGTTCACGTATTACTACTCCAAATATTGATCAATTAGCGAAGGAGGGAATTCGGTTTACAGATGCACACTCGGCAGACTCAGTTTGCACACCTTCTCGCTACGGATTATTGACCGGGCGCTATAGCTGGCGAGGCAAACTCAAGACCGGAGTGCTGTTTAATTGGGAGCCGCCCTTGATTGAGCCCGAACGAATGACGATTGCCTCATTTCTGAAAATGAATGGTTACCGGACGGCTATTTCTGGCAAATGGCATCTGGGGCTCGGTTTTACTGCGAAAGGTGGTAAGTCGGTTGATTTTCAAAAACCCCTTCCCTGGCCAGGTGGACCCGAGCCGGACCGGACCATTAGCGAGAGCATTGATTTATCCGCGCCTGTTTTTGGTGGTCCCGAAGAGCTGGGATTCGATCGAGCGTTCTACACCGCAGGTTGCTCCACCGACCAGGAACCGTTCTGTTTCATAGAAAATAAAGTCATGCTCGGCATGGAGAATGCCAGCTATCGCAATCCCTACGGAAGCTGGCGAAGCGGCATGGCTTCACCGGATTGGGTGAACGAAACAGTCGATGTCAGCTTTTCAGAGTGGGGACTCCGTTTCATCGAGGAGTCGCACAAACAAAATCCAGAGCAGCCTTTTTTCCTCTACCTGCCACTGTCATCCCCTCACTCGCCTCATGTTACTGCCGACTTTGCCCAGGGAAAGTCTGAAGCTGGCATACGCGGGGATATGGTCTGGCTGGTGGACTGGGCAACCGGACAAATCGCAAAAAAGCTCGAGGAACTCGGTCTGACCAATGACACCCTGATTATTGTCACGAGCGACAACGGGCCACTTCTCGGTTCACTGGAATTCGGCAAATCGGAAGGTACCGCAAAAATCACCAACGGACACAAATCCATGGGCGACTTGCGAGGACGTAAAGGCCGCGTCTGGGAAGGCGGGCATCGTGTTCCGTTTGTGGCACGTTGGCCGAGCAATATACCTGCTGGAACAGTAAGCCATTATACCTTTTGTTTTACCGATATGCTCGCTACCCTTGCAGATGTGATTGGAGAAACACTTCCATCCGGTGCCGGCGAAGATAGTTTCACAATGCTACCTGCTTTGCTGGGGCAACCGATGGTTCAACGCCCGGCGATCATTCATCATTCAAACTCCGCCTATGCAATGCGCTCCGGGAAATGGAAAATTGTCTTCGGACATGGAGAGGGACGCGTACAACCGAAAGAAGGACACGGCTATTTGTTCGATCTCGAAACGGATCCCTATGAAACGAATGATCTTTGGCATGCTCGGACCGATATAGTTAATAACCTGACACAAAACTTTAAAGCCATCACCGAAAATGGGATCTACCCCGAACGATAAAATACACCTGGATTTTAAATATGTATCTTAAGAAAGACTTACGAACAATTGCTCAAACTGTAGGAGCGGGTTTATCCCGCGATTGCGCGGTACGGTCTAAGAAAGATCGCGGGATAAACCCGCTCCTACAGCAGATGTTAGTGATCATCTATACCGTAAGTATATGCCTCCTCGGGATATCCACCGCTTTTGCCGACAACCCCATTCAGCAAGCTCAGGACAAACCAAACATCGTTTTCGTCCTGGTCGACGATCACGCCTGGGAAGCCGTATCCGCTTACGGTTCTTACTTAAAAAATTACGCAACAACACCCACCATCGATTCTCTTGGAAGAGATGGCATGCGCTTCGACAACTTTGTTTGTGCCAACTCCATATGCTCCCCCAGTCGAGCCAGTTTTATAACCGGCCAATACAGCCATGTAAACGGAGTTAAAAACCTGAATGGGAAAATCAACGACACCTCGCCCTGGCTTTCCGAGGAACTGCAAAAGGGCGGCTACGAAACGATGCTTGTCGGGAAATGGCATCTGCAAGGAGAGATCCGCGGCTTCGACAAACACATGACGGTAAAAGGACAGGGCAAGTATTTCGATCCGACCTTCAACGGCACTGAAGGCACCTGGAATCGCAAAGGCTATTCCACCGATGTATATACCGACATAGCACTGGACTGGTTGAAAGATCGCGACGAAAACAAACCGTTTTATTTAGCACTCCAATTTAAGGCACCCCACCATGAGTACGGACATGCCGCACGCTATGACGACCTCCTGGCCGGGGTGGAAATTCCAGAGCCGCCTACACTTTACGAGGATACGCATAACAGCAATTCGAGGCTTAAGAGAGAGTTCCTGGCAGAGACCAAGTTTCACATGACGCGAAGTAATACCAATAAAGAGCCTGAAGGTTACTACGACCGGCATGTCAATGATCCAGAGCCCGACGCCATGTGGGAGCACGACCCTGAAAACGACCGCGACAAAATCCGTGTCGCCTACCAGCACATGATTCACAAATACATCCGTTGCATTCAGGGCAACGACGATAATCTCAAACGGGTGCTCGACTATCTGGAAAGCGAAGACCTGGAAGAAAACACGATCGTCATCTATACCTCGGATCAAGGCTACTGGCTGGGGCAACATGGCATGTATGACAAACGACTGATCCTGGAAACTTCGATTCGTATGCCTTTCCTCATCCGCTATCCGGCCATGATCAAACCCGGAACGGTCAACAACAGCATCTGCGTCAATGTAGACCTCGCACCGACCCTATTGGACTTGGTTGGTCTACCCACCCCGGCCGAGATGCAAGGAGATAGTTTTGCTGGTATGCTGGCTGGCGAAAAAGCACCTCGGGACTGGCGCAAATCTTCGCTCTACAGTTACTGGAGTGCGGGACCCAAACATTACGGTATCCGGACTGAGCGCTACACCTATTTAAAAATCAACGAACACATCGAACTCTTTGATCGTCTAAAAGATCCGGAGCAGATCAACGACCTGTCCACGCTTCCTGAATACAGATCCGTCTTAGGCGACCTTGAAAAAGAACTCCAAAAACAAATTAAAGAAACAGCCTTTGCTCAGAACGATTGGCCACGGAACTAACATTTTCTTACCGAATAAGATGAAGAAAGTAACCACGAATGGACACGAATGTACACAAATCATAGAAGGAGATACAAACAATGTATTAGTGTACATTCGTGTCCATTCGTGGTTAAGAAATATTTTTCTATTTTTATTGGTTGCTTTCCAATGTGAAGCTAATCCCAACATCCTACTTATCATGGCCGATGACCTGGGTGCTGAGAATTTGGCATGCTACGGCAACACGATTTACCAAACCCCAAACCTGGACCGCATGGCAGCACAAGGAGCACGTTTTGAGAATGCATTCGCCACACCGGTTTGTAGTCCAACTCGAGCGATGATCTTAACGGGCTTGTATCCGAATCGTACAGGAATCATGGAGCGTATGGATAGTCCCGATGATCCGGAAAAGAACAACCGGCTGCCTGCTCATTTAAAAACGTTCGGGCACGTGTTTCAGGAAGCGGGTTACAAAACAGCCATCGCGGGGAAGTGGCACCAGGGCGATTTTCAAACCTACCCCGATCAACCCACTTCTCACGGCTTCGACGAGCATTGCCTGTGGGTTCAGTATTGGGACGGCGAACGACCGAGTCGTTACTATGCCCCCAATAACTGGGAGAACGGGAAACATGTCGTTCACGGAAAGGACGTCTATGGACCCGATTACTACGCCGACTTCCTTATCGAGTTCATGGAGCGGAACCAGGAGCAACCATTCCTCGCTTACTTTCCGATGAATCTTATACATGGTCCCCTCGTAAGCCCACCCGGACTCAAAGCGTTGGCGGAAAGCAAGTATCCGGAAAATCTTGGAAAAAACGAACGTATAGCCGGACACATGGTGACTTACATGGATGGCATCATTGGAAGGTTGTTGGCCAAACTTGAAGATCTTGGAATTCGGGATAATACCCTGGTCCTATTTACCGGCGACAACGGAACAGGGGGAAACCTGACCAGCCAACTTGGATCCTTCCACCTGCGTGGAGGCAAACGCACCATGAATGAAGCAGGCACACGAGTGCCCTTCATAGCGCACTGGCCCGGTAAGATCCCCTCAGGTAAGAGGTCGGAGTTCTTCACCCTCATGGACGTGTTGCCAACCATAGCATCCATCGCAGGAATTCCCATCGATCACGATATCGACGGCATGGATTTGTCTCACAACCTGTTTAATCAGCCCGGCAAGGACCGAGACTTTTTCAATATGGCTTTTGAGGGAGACTGTTACTTTGTCCGCAACGACCGCTTCCGGCTACACGAAGATGGACGTTTCTATGAAGTGCCGGTGACCAGCAATGAAACGCGCTACAGTATGGAGGTGGTCGAAAACCCAAGTCAGCATACCAACACTCGGGCCTTCCTCCAAGGCAAGTTAGATGATTACATGCAAATCAAACAAACGGATACATCCTATTCGATTGTACCATTCGGTACTAACGGAGACATTTTTAAAAACGCGAACAGCACTCTTGAAAAGAGTGCTGAAAATTAGAAGTTAAATTGAAAACAGAAAAATGAAAAATAAAGGCTCGGATATCGAAGATCGGATGTTGGATTTTGCAGTACGGATTGGCAAACTTGTAGATGCTCTGCCCGAGACCCGATTGGGAAGGCATATCGCAAACCAACTTTTTCGGTCGGGGACCTCACCTGCACCCAATTACTCAGAGGCGACCGCTGCCGAGAGCAAAAAGGACTTTATCCACAAACTTGGAATTGTATTAAAAGAGCTACGAGAATCACGGACTTGGATTAGAATGATCAAAAAAGCTGAGCTTTTGAAGGCCGAACAAGTGGGAGGAATTCTGGATGAATGTGAGCAACTCGGAAATATAATCGGGAAGTCACTAATAACCGCCAAACACAACCAACGCACCGGCAAATGAAGTTTTCATTCTCCAATCTTCAATCAGCAATCTTCATTTGTTTGTTTGCATTGGGAATCAGCAATTCCAATGCAAACAAACCCAACGTCCTGATCCTATTTACCGACGATCAAGGGACGCTCGATGTGAATTGCTACGGAGCGACGGACCTGCACACACCTAACATGGACAAGCTAGCCGAGACAGGTGTGCGTTTTACCCAGGCCTATGCCCACACTGTATGTTGTCCTTCGAGAGCGGCATTGCTGACGGGTCGTCATCCGAACCGTGGAGGTGTGCAGAACTGGCTGCAAGGAGATCGCAATGGAACGGATATTCAAAATTCAAACATGTTTGCGTCGGAAATCACGATCGCTGAAGTAATGAAAGAAGCAGGTTACAAAACTGCCTTGTTTGGCAAATGGCATTTAGGAGCCAAGGTTGGACATGGCCCGCTTGACCAGGGATTCGACCATCACTTTGGACACCTGTCGGGCTTCATCGAAAACTACCGACACCACTTCATGCACGGGAAAGGGTATCACGACCTCTACAACGACAACGAAGAGATTTGGCGTCGCGGTGAATACTTTCCGGACATGATGATCGATGAGGCGGTAAAGTATATCGGTAAGAATAAAGATGATCCGTTTTTCATGATGGTTGCATTTAATCTTCCCCACTATCCCGAACAACCTACGGGAGAATTCAAAGAGGCATTTCCTGAATTGGAAATGCCTCGCCAGTCTTACGCCCGGGTAGTGGCTACCGTTGATGCGCAGATTGGGCGCATTCTTAAACAACTCGATGACTCCGGTATCCGCGACGACACCATTATCATTTTCAGCAGCGACAACGGACACTCGGAAGAAAACAACAAAGGCGTGATCGTTGAGAACCACACCAGCGGGTATCCGCTTGGCTACTACTACAGCGCGAATGGTGGTGGTGGCTTCACAGGGAAATGGATCGGACACAAAGGCAACTACTTCGAGGGTGGAATCCGCGTTCCAGCCATTATCAATTATCCCAAAGCACTTCCCAGCGGTGCGGTTCGTGATCAGGCCGTGACAATCATGGATTGGATGCCCACCCTGATCGACTTGATTGGATTACCACAACCAAAGGCGAAACTCGATGGCCGGAGTATGATGTCGATCATCAACAACCCAACCGCCCCGACCAGCCACCCCGTTCTTTATTTCGACTGGCAGGACAAATGGGCAGTCCGTGAAGGTGACTGGAAACTCATCTCCGAAATGAATCGAAGCACAAACACCCCAAAAATCACTCTCCACAATTTGTCTGATGAAAAGCCCGAAGTAAAAGACTACGCCAAAGAAAAACCCAAGCTGTTGGCTCATCTTACAAAACTGCACGAAGACTGGGCCACTGAGGTGATGCCTTAATTCCAGCGCATTCAGTGTCGCTTCTGCCCCAAAGAGAATACTTGCCGGGCAGGCAGATTTCTCCGATGCTTCTCATCTACCTCGAAAATTCTTCTACCCTAAGTGAAAACGATTCGAACAATTCTATTATTGGCTTCCCTATGTCTTGGATCCGGTGCGTTTGCTACTGAGGCACCCATTGCCCTGATGCCCGAGAAGCATTTTGAATTTCTCAACCAATACTGTCTGGACTGCCATGATTCGGTAGAGCCTGAAGGCGAAGCAAACCTGGAGGACCTACCGTTCAACATGACTACACTGCAAACGGCAGAGCTCTGGCAAAAGGTGCTCAATGTGTTGAATTCAGGTGAAATGCCACCCGAAGACGAAACTCAACCGGAAGCAGGATCAAAAACGGAATTCCTGGACGATCTATCGCATCAGCTTGTCACCGCTCGCAAAATCCTCAGCGATTCAGGCGGCGTTATCACCATGCGACGCCTCAACCGACGCGAGTACGAAAACACCCTGGAAGATCTGCTTGGCGTTGAGGTGAATGCATCCGAACTACCCAAGGATGCCAGCCCAGGCGAATTCGATACGGTTGGTGCTTCACTCTTTTTCTCAAGCGATCAATTTGAGCAGTATCTGAACATTGCACGCCGTGTTCTGGACGAGACCATTGTAAGTCCGCAAAAACCAAAACTGTTTCGGGAGAAACGTGAGGTAGAAGAGGTAGCCACAAAGCTGGCCATGACACGTTACACCAAACTGTTCGAAGCCAACGAACGCGCCGCTCAATGGCGTAAGGATGAAACCCAGTCGCCTACGGACTTCGGGTTTATCGATTCATCTAGAGTAAAATTCGAGGAAGGCCAATTCAACGGTCAAGGTCCTGCCTACCGCTGGTATCTTGACCAGCCGGAAACGAAGACGGGAGCCGTTTTCTACGTGGCGACTCCTGGAGCCTATGTAGATAAAACAAGCCTTCCTGAAAAGGCCGCTCCGGGACGCTATCTGCTTCGCGTCCGAGTTGCTGCGTTTGCCGATGCACCTTCTCATAGAACCTTTCTGGAATATGGAACCATAGAAAAAGGAGCCCAACAGGGAGAAATTGCGGTCCTGGGACATCGCAAAGTTTCCGGAACACTGGAAAACCCGGAGATCCTGGAAATCCCAATCACCATTACCTCATCCACCAGCCGGGAAATTGGTATTCGCGAACGTCAGCCCAATAGCCGAGACGCCGCCCGCTACGCCTTAAAGCTGGCTAAGAAACGCGGAGAGCCCACCACCGAACCAGCCCTCTGGATCGATTGGGTGGAATGGGAGGGACCGCTCACTGAGAAATGGCCCACCCAATCGTACCAACAAATTTTCTTCAAAGGGCCCAACGCCAAACAAACCGAAAGCTACGCAGCTGAAATAATCGAACGTTTTGCACAGAGAGCCTTCCGAATCCAGGAACCTTCGAAGAGCTTCCTCGACAAATTGGTCTCTCTTTTCAATAGCCGCCGAGTATTGGGAGATTCGTTCGAGGAGGCCCTGAAGGAGTCCCTCGCAGTGGTTTTAGCGTCACCTGCTTTTCTCTACTTGAGAGAACCCAATCCGGACGACCACAAACGGGAACTCAGCGATCTCGAACTCGCCGTGCGACTTTCCTACTTTCTTTGGAGTGCACCGCCGGATGAAAAGCTCTACAAGGCAGCCAGGAGTGGTAAACTGGGAAATCCTGCCGAATTGAAACGGCAAACCAACCGCATGTTGGACGACCCGAAAGCGTTGGAATTCATAAAAGGGTTTACTCATCAATGGCTGAATCTCGACAGGCTTGAATTCTTCCAATTCAACTTTGAATTGTATCCTGAATTTGACGACAGCATATTGATGTCGGCAAGGAACGAAGTCTACCACACCTTCGAAACCCTGCTTAATGAGAATCGCAGCATCGGTGACCTGCTCAAATCGGACTACGTAGTCATCAACGATGTGCTCGCCGATTATTACGATATTGAAGGAGTGGAGGGTCACGAATTCCGGAAAGTAAAACTCCCTCGCAATCATGTCCGAGGTGGCTTACTGGGCACTACCGCATTTTTAGCGATGGGATCGGACGGTGAACGCAGTTCCCCGGTTGAACGCGGCGCCTGGGTCATGCGCAAACTCCTTAATGATCCACCTCCACCTGCTCCAGCCAACGTACCTCAGCTCAGCCGATTCGAAGACGAATTATTACCGGCACGGGCGCTTCAGGTCGCTCACATGGAAGAGCCCCAATGCGCTCAATGTCATCGCAAGATAGATCCGATAGGTTACGGGCTTCAAAATTTCGATGCGGCCGGATTATGGCGCGATCAAGAGCGCGTCGAAACCGATGAAAAGAAAGTGAAGGAAACAATTAAATTCCATCCTATCGATCCGAGCGGCACTTTACCGGATGGAACTCCGTTCGCGAATTATTTTGACCTACGGGATCGAGTGGCAGAACACGAAGCAGATTTTGCCCAAGGTTTTACCGAAGCCCTCATCGAATACGGCCTTGGTCGCCCATACGGATTCACGGACTACGACCTCGCCGAAGCCATTCTCGCCCAAGCCAGATCAAGTAAATACAGCACCCCCACTTTCATCCACGCTCTCGTTCAATCCGATCTATTTAGACAGAAGTAAATTGACCTATGAAATCACCACAATTTTCCCAAACTTTGCCAAAGCAAACGCGTAGAGCCTTTCTAAGAAGCAGCTCCGCCCTCATTGCACTACCCTTTCTCGAGTCATTTGGCACCAAAGCTTTCGCCGCTTCACCACAGGTGGCCCTTGCGCCCAAACGCATGATGTTCCTCAGTTTCGGTTGGGGGCCCACGAAGGAGTCCTGGTATCCGGACATTAACACCACGGGCGCGGACTACATACTACCCGCAGGACTCAAAGGCCTGAGTCGTCATCAAAAGGACATCACGATCATTCAAAACCTGACCAACCAATTTTCAACCGAAGCTCACTGGGGCAGTACCTTTTATCTGACGGGAGCCAATCGTTACGGTGAACCGGGACAGAGTTTCCACAACTCCATTTCCGCAGACCAGGTGGCTGCCGGGGTCCTGGGAAAAGAAACCCGTTTCACGTCGATCCAGCTGGGTTGCGAAAATGCGGAAGATTCAGGGCATGGTCCCGGACTTTCAATGGCGTGGAATGCTCAAGGAAAACCTATGGCAGGATTGAACTCGCCGGTAACTGCCTTTCATAAATTGTTTGCCGACGATCAAACGCCCCTGGAACAGCGTCAGGCTATGCTTCAGCAAAAACGTAGCGTGCTCGACACGGTTATGGAAAACGCGCGGAGCATGAATCGCGATCTCAGTAAAACTGATACGGATAAGATCGATGAGTATTTCCAATCCATCCGTGACATTGAAGTTCGCCTGGCCAAAGAGGAACAATGGCTCGACGTGCCCAAGCGCCACCCGAAGGAACCCATACAGGAACCGACTGGTGAGATTGTCGGCTACGAAGAAGTAATG
>JAQBYJ010000123.1 GCA_027622555.1 Verrucomicrobiota bacterium | reverse complement strand
TATTGTTGGATGGGGACACGAAGACGATGACTTTATTAAGCGTATGGAGTTATCCGGCACGAAGATAGGTCATAATAGCCGGGGTGCATTCAGCATTCACCAATATCATCCAAGAGAGCGCCTTGATAATCCCTTGAAAACTGGCCGATCCATTCGGATCAATCTCCGTATGTTGAACTCTGATCATACTATTATTCGAAATCCTGCCGGTTGGGGAAACCTGGAAATGGAGCATATTTCTTAGGTGGATTTACCAAAAAGAAATGTAAATAGTTACAAATATAGGCCAATCATGTGCCGTTAATTAATTTCCACTGCAATTGTAACCATTGAATCATGCCGATAGCTGAAAACGTAAGATTGGGCAAAAACGTCCTCATTCACCATGAGTCACTCGTGAATCTTTATGGTTGTGAAGTAGGGGATGATTCGAAAATCGGTGCCTTTGTTGAAGTGCAAAAAAATGTCCGAATTGGTTGCCGGTGTAAAATTTCCTCCCACACGTTTATTTGTGAGGGCGTAACTATTGGAGATGAGGTGTTTGTTGGACATGGCGTGATGTTTACCAACGATCTTTTTCCCAGGGCTACCTCTGATGATGGCAGTTTACAGAATGAGTCGGATTGGGAGGTCATCCCAACTTTCATAGAGAATGGAGTTTCGATTGGTAGTGGGTCCGTTATACTTTGCGGTATTACGGTTGGGAAAGGTGCAATGATCGGAGCCGGATCGGTTGTTACCCGAGATGTGGCAGCTGGGTCTTTAGTCTATGGTGTTCCGGCGAAAAAAAGAGGTTCTGCCAAAGGCTGATCCAGTGTAAATGTTTATGATGAACTCTGAACAATGATTAAAACCGGGAACATAGGAGTTGGCATCGTCGGTTGCGGGTATTGGGGCCCTAATTTGATTCGGAATTTTTATAATTCGAATGATGCAACGGTGGTAGGGATCTGTGATTCTAATCCAGAACGTCTGGCCAAGGTTTCCTCCTCATTTCATGGAGTTCCCCTATTTGCGAGTTTTGAACAAATGCTTTCTACTCCCGGTTTGGATGCAGTCTGTTTGGCCACGCCTGTTGGTAGTCATTTTTCACTCGCCATGAAGGCCATTGAAGCCGGCAAGCACGTGCTGGTAGAGAAGCCCATGGCATCCACGGCCGAGGAAGCGAGGCTTCTTAGAGATGCTGCCGTTGAACGCCAATTGACCCTGATGGTTGGGCATACCTTTGTTTACACGGGAGCTGTTCGCACAATTAAGGAATTGGTGAATTCCGGGGAGCTTGGAGATATTTATTACTATGACGGTGTCCGGGTTAACCTTGGGCTCTTTCAGCACGACGTGAACGTGCTGTGGGATTTGGCCATCCACGATTTGTCCATACTCGATTTTGTTATTGGGAAAATCCCTACAGCTGTTTCTGCTACCGGTATGAATCAGCTTCCGGGACAACTGGAAAGCGTTGCTTATTTGACTCTGTTTTATGAAAACAACCTGATCGCACACTTGCATGCGAATTGGTTGGCTCCTGTAAAAATCAGGAGGATCCTTATCGGAGGGTCCAAAAAAATGATTGTATATGACGACTTGGATCCATCTGAGAAAGTCAAAATCTATGACAAGGGTGTCGATATGGTGGAATCAGATGAGGATATCCACAACATGCTAATCAGTTACAGGACTGGTGATGCGTGGATACCCCACATTGATCTTACAGAAGGACTGGCAGTTGAGGTAAAACATTTCCTGGAATGTATTCGTTCGTCACAGGAGCCGATGACCGGTGCTTCCGTGGGTGTGCGGACTGTCGCGATTCTTGAAGCGGCCAATGTTTCTATGAAGAATCATGGAAAACCAGTAAAATTACTTTCGGTATAATATGTTCGAATACAGGACTAACGGATGATCCCTTTTCTAGACTTAAAACTTCAATACAAACAAATCAAAGATGAGGTAGAAGATGCGGTTTTGCGTGTGCTTTCCAGTACTGATTATGTGTTGGGTCCTGATGTCGCTGCCTTCGAAGAAGAGTTCTCAAATTATTCACACACAAATTGCGGCGTTGGGGTAAATTCTGGAACAAGTGCCCTGCAACTTGCATTGCTTTCGATGGGAGTTCAGGCAGGTGATGAAGTGATTACCGTTCCCTTTACTTTTATTGCTACCGTTGCGGCGATTGAGTATATAGGCGCGAAGCCCGTATTGATAGATGTTGAGGAGAACTCGGGTTGTATGGATGTCAGTAAGTTAGAGGCAGTCATTACTGAGCGGACTAAAGTTATTCTTCCTGTGCATCTACACGGTCAAATGGCGGATATGTATCCCATCACAGCTGTTGCGCGTAAATATGGGCTCAAAGTATTGGAAGATGCAGCACAGGCTCATGGTGCTTCTTATAACGGTAGGCCCGCCGGGAGCTTTGGAGATGCTGCCTGTTTTAGTTTTTATCCAGGCAAGAATTTAGGTGCCGCCGGAGAAGGAGGATTACTGGTTACAAACGACCTGGACCTGGCTGAACGAGCACGCGTCTTGAGAGATTGGGGGCAAAAGCAAAAATATTATCACGATCTCTTGGGATTCAATTATAGGATGGATAGTATTCAGGCGGCTATCCTGCGGGTTAAATTGAAATATCTAAATGAGTGGACGGATCTCAGAATAAAGGTCGCAGAACGATATAATAAGCTGTTTGCAGAAAGTGCCGTTTCAACGCCCGATGCACTTCCGAATAACCGACACGTATATCATGTGTATGCGCTTCGTTCGAATCGACGGGACGAATTGCTCGGATACCTCAAAAAGTTAAATATTGGCTGTGCCATCCATTACCCGATTCCTGTTCATTTGCAGAAATGCTTGACCCACTTGAACTACAAACGAGGCGATTTCCCGGTATCTGAAAAACTAGCCTCACAAGTGTTATCCCTGCCTGTCTATCCCGAGCTTACCGCACAACAACAAGACCTGGTTGTTAGTGCTGTGTTGGGTTTTTTCAAATAACCGGTCGTCTCAAAGTCGGTTGGTTATTTATGAGCAAAAATGTGAGAGCAATAATACTCGGCGAACTTTCTGGTTTCGAGCCAATTGCAACTGGCAACGCTTAGGATTTGGACTTTGAAGCAAAATAATTTGACTCACTTCCTATTCTTCAGGTGGCGGTGGTGGTACTGCTAATATCGCGTCCATCATTTGTTGGGTTTCTTCGATATTGAGTTGAGGGTGAGGAGGCATCGGCATAGCTCCCCATACGCCCACTCCACCGGTAAGAATTTTGTTTGCCAAAGTATCACGGGCGTTGAGGTCGTCCGCATATTTTTCCGCTACTTCGAAGTAAGCCGGTCCAATCGATTTCATGTTTGTGGTGTGGCAGGCAAGGCAAGTGGTGTTCGCGATCAGCTTTGACCCGGGATGTTCCGGATCAAATCCGATCATCCGTGGATCTGTCTCAGGCACCTCAATGGGGATAGGTTCGTTGGAGTAAGTGATCTTCCGTAATCGACCATCTGTTCCGTCGTACCAGAGCGATCCGTATTCAAGCACATAAAGAGAACCGTCATTTCCAAATTCCATATCGATTGGGTGAACGAAGAGGTGTCGACCCAGCCACGGTTTGTTTGAAACGACATCTCCGCTGTCATTGAGCTTAAGAACTCGAACCCAGGCGCTCGTCCAATCGAAAACAATCAGTGAGTTATCAAATACCTTGGGGAGCTTGGTTGCATTGTTTGGGAAATCGCCATAGTGATAAACCGGCCCTGCACAGGCTGAAGCACGTGGATAGGCCCAAAGCGGTTCCGTAGTCGGCGGCAACTGATTGAGTCCGGTGTTGTTAGGGGAATCGTTGAATGGTTCATCCGGATTGAAGCGGGCTCCAATTTGTTCTGAAGAAAAATCGTAGTCTGCATAAGCTCGGTTATCCGCCACAAAATAAGGCCAGCCGAAATTGCCTGCTTTACGAGCCTGATTAATCTCATCATAACCACTTGAGCCTCGCTCGGTGTCAGTAGCGCCATCCGGACCCACCTCACCCCAGTATACAAAACCGCTATGGGAATCGATCGAAATTCGGAATGGGTTCCGGCAACCCATAGCGAAAATCTCCGGACGGGTTTTTGGAGTTCCCGGCGAAAATAAATTCCCTTCAGGAATTGCATAAGATCCATCGGCATTTGGTTTGATTCTCAGGATCTTTCCACGAAGGTCATTCGTGTTTGCGGCCGATCGTTGTGCGTCGTAAAAGTGTCGACCTTCCCGCTCATCGATGGGTGCCGAGCCATCCGATTCAAAGGGGCAGGTGTTGTCACCAGTAGATAGATACAAGTTTCCGTCCGGACCGAAAGCCAGGGAGCCACCTTCGTGGCATACTGCATTTTTCCGGTTGTGAGGAAATTCAAGGATTGTTGTTTCATCTCCCAGTTTCCCGTCAGTGAACCTAAAACGGGAGAGACGCTGAATGGCTTCACCTTTTTCAGAAAAGAACAGGTAGAGCCAACCGTTTTCGCTAAATTTTGGATCCAGAGTAATTCCGAGTAGGCCAGCCTCTCTGGCAAACTCCTCCACACGTAATTCGACAGGGATTTTGGCTAGCAAATTAGTTTCTCCAGTCTTCGGATCGTAGAGGTGCAATCCCCCGGTACGTTCCACCACAAATATGCGGCCATCCGGAGTCACGGCAAGTTCCATGGCATCTACAAACCCTTCGGCCAAGGTCTCGACCTTGAAATGTTCGTCTGCTGGAAGTTCGGTTTCGTTGGCTGAGTTTTCCGCGTGACGACTACAGCCGAATGAGAAAACAACCAAGGAAGTTATGGTAAGGAATAAAATACAAAATCTCATATGTAGTGCCGATTTTTTGTGGGTCTTCCCTGCTTGTCCAATTAAACCATGCTTAAAAAGCAAAAAGAGTTAGGATTTCTATTTCTGTGTTTCCGAGGAGGACTCAGGTTCGATTGTGGCTACTGGTAATGACGCTGTGTAGGCCACAATATTTAAGATGTCTTCAGAAGTAAGATTTGCTACAACCGGTTTCATGAGGGCGGACATTAAACCGTTTCTGGTTCCTTGCTTCATGTCATTCATTTGGCGTGCCATGTAGCTGGGTGAACGTGATGCAATTCCGGGAACCGTTCCAATTCCATTCAGATCTTCACCATGGCAAATAAAGCATTGCAGGGTCTTTCCGCCACCTCCGGTTCGAACAAGGTCTTTACCTTTTTCAATGGAGCCCTTTGGAACGTACGCAATAAATCCAGACCGCGGGTCCCGCAAAAATTCGGTCCGGTATGAATCAACAGGGGTTTCTATGATACGCTTACCGATAGGTTCGGTCCCTGCCTCCTCCCCCTCCAGAGCAATGTGCAGTCCACCTCGAAGATAGGTTTTCGGAACAGTATCCGTTTCAACGACCTCAATCCATGGACTCCATTTCATGGACTCAAAGTAAGCGGAAACGTCCTCCATTTCCTCCTGGGTCATTCCCTTGGCTGTTTCAATCATTAGTTCATAGTTGGTTTTCCTGGGATCTGCGCACTTACGAAGATCATTTTTGAAATCCAGCAATTGCTGGACAAGGTAGCCCTTTGATTGTCCAGTTGGTGGTGCGTTTTCTGCTTTTCCTTTTCCATTCGGATAGTGACAGAGAGCACAGGCAATAATCTTTCGGCTTGGGTCACCGTGCGAGTAAATCCTTGGCATCTGAGGATGATCGCCTGGATACCAATCGGCCGGAGCTGTTTGAAAAGTCACCCCGTCTTTGCGTCCTAAAATTTCGTCGCGCGTAAAAGTCAAAGGCGTATCGGGTAAACTATGTTCGTCACCATCAGGCGGAAGTGGTGGTGGCGGTGTTATCGAAATGGCATAAGCCCAAGCCAATTCAATCAAGTGCTCAGGTAACTCTTCCTCAACAGCCTTCGAAGAAAGGATCATCGGGAGTTGGATCGCAGCGAAGAGAAGAATCAGTTTTATAGGGATTTTGAGAAGAGAATTAGGAGTACACAGAACCATAGGCATGAAAAACATGCGTACCCTATCTGATATCTCAATTCTTCAATTTACCAATTTGTTTCCCAAAGTTGGATAGGAGATGTTTTACGTTTCCAGGCGATCCGAGTATTTAGTCTGATAAGGATTGGATGTCCAGCTCCCGGGCAATTTCGGCGAATTGCTTTAGAACGACCTCACTGATCGGAATGCCGTTCGCCTCACGGTCCGCATGGTGCGCTTTCTCCGGATCGCCAGGGATTTGCACCGGAACCTCGTCATCCAGTCGTGGCTGGTTGCGAACACGTTCGGTCATTGCTTGCAGTCTTGTCTTGAATCGATCGGGATCTTCAAACGCATCAATGCGGAATGCACTATAAAATTGGCCAATGCGGCGCTTCTCAGGCGAAGGGTTATCAAACATTTTGGATATTTGATCTCCACTGGGAGCGCCTGTCAGCATGCTGCAAAATATATCCACCATCATGGCGAGGCCAAAGCCTTTGTATCCACCGATGGGGAGCAACTGAGTAACTTCCTTGGCAATAGTCGTTTCCTGTCCGCTCTTGTTGGCACCCCAACCCAATGGGATCTCCTGGTCTGAATCACCATGCATCCTGATTTTGTTAACGCTGACCAGGGTGGTAGCACCGTCATAACAGAATGGGCCTTCTGTAACCATTGGCGCTGCCATACAGATGGGGTTCGTGCCAAAGAAGGGGGTGGTTGCGTTGGCTGAGCGCATCGTGGGTGTTGCGTGGGTGTATGCAGTGCCAATCATATCCTTGCTGCAGGCCTCCTGTGCAAAAAAAGACATCGAGCCGCAGTGATTGGAATTATAGACCGCCACGTGGCCCGAACCTGCTTCTTCTGCCAATTCTATAGCGTGGTGCATGGCTGTGATTCCTGCGAAATGACCCAATCCGCAATCTGCATCCAAGCGACCTGTCGATGAAGTTGTCTTCTCGAATCGCAGTACCGGTTTCGGATTGATTCGTCCGCCTTTTATTTCGCTTAAATAGTGCGGTAGTAAACGAATCCCGTGAGAATCCACTCCCCGAAGTGTCGCCAGCCAAAGACCTTTTGCGGTTGCATTGGCTGCTCCTTCATCGACTCCAGATACTATGAGTGCTCGGTTAACGAAGTCGTAGACAGCTTCTGCTTTGAAGCGAGGTAGTTTACTTTGAGAGGACATTTCTTAGATGAACTGCCACGTCACTCAAAAATCGGTGAACAGATGCATCCGCTATACGATGACCTATTACTGCATTCATCACTTCTCCAATTGGCCCCAACGGCGGTTCATAGGAGCCCGAAAGGTCGAGCTGGGTTTCTGTCGCAGTTAGCCGATAAATTCGAAGCTCCGCTTTCATTAATGGAAACGCACGGGGCATTTTTGCAGCTTTCCATTCGAACTTCAGAACCGTGGTACGGGGAGTTTTATTTTTGGCGGGTAACTCTTCGATTTTGTTTATGGAAATAGTAATCTCAGTGGATACTTCGATGGGTCCGAAATTCATACGAAGTCCAGATGCAATGACATTTGCTCTACTGGCGGCCACTTTGGTTGCATCCTGAAATATCTCTGAGGCATGATTTGTTAGAGCCTCACGGACTTTTTCATAAGGATGGTTTACGTAGTCGTAGAATCGAATTTTTTTACGGTTGCTCATGGTGGATACTCCGGTGAAATGCCCAGTGTGGTCAATCCTTCTAGGCTTGATGTCTGTCGCTCAAGGCTCAAGCAAAATACATACCTTCGGACTGACCAACCGGAAAGCACAGCTCAAGAATAATTAATTTTTCCTGCCTACGATTCACTTCATTTATGAATAGTAGTTAATCTTGCGTTCGGATTATTGAGAGAGTTTTAAAGATGCAAAATAAATCCACGAGCCTTGGGTGTGTCTTTATCTTTCCAGACCTAGAACAGAAGCATGTCATCTATAGGGCTCCCATCCGGGAAATTCTTTTGGGTCTGGAGTCAGATTGCGATGTCTCTGCCAGTTGTTGCCATTGTCTTTTGAAATCCACTCTTCCATGCGGTCGCCGCCATAGCGGTCCATGTCGCCACCGGTATATAGAAACCCATCGCCGACCAACGGGTATGCATGGTAGACACTGTTCTCGGATCTGGATAGGGCCTTTCTTTTTGGTTTTTTCGTCACTTTCGGCGTTAAGTCATCTTGTTTTGTCCACCTTCACCGAAGGTACAAACCTCAAAACTCGAAGCATCTTTTGCCCCCAACTCCGGCAGAATGACGATTAGGCAAAGCAGGTATTAGGGTAGTTCCAGGAAGAAGGGTTTTATATAGTATCCTTCATCCCCTCATCAACATCTTTGATAGATAAATCTGAGCTTTTTCGAAATTCTGTGATACGGCGGACTTGCCCATCTAATTGATAGGCCAGGCGGAGTTCGAGGTCTTTGGGATGAATCGAGACTCTAAGGCAGAGATTCTTCTTTAGCGCACGTTTCTCCTGGTAATAATTCCATCTAAGGAGAAAGGATTCACGAAGTTGTGTATCGGCTTCATAACCAGTCAACGGAAGATACTGAAAAAAGAATTGTGAATCGTTTCGGTGGAGAAACCCTCGCGTGGTTTCGATTATTGAGAAGGGTGCGTTTGCCAAATCGGTTTTGGAAAGCGTTCCCAATGCCCAGGCGGGTGGTACATACGTGCTCGGTGTTGGGAGATCGTTTTCCGCAAACCAATGATGAGAACGATTCAATAATTCGAGAATCTCTCCTGAATCCATATCAAGATGCTCAGCAACATTCCGCGAAATCAGCAGGGCGTGAATTCTGTGTTTGAGTCGTTTTGGGTTGGTATGATGATGCCAGCCGTGAGCAATGAGCTCGTGTCCGTTTGACGCCATTTCCCGGATGCGGCCAATCTGATCGGAAGTCCATGGTTTGCCTGGAACCACAAGTAGAGATACCGGAGGGACATTTCGCTCTTCCAGCCATCGTAGGATGGTTTCAACGCGATCCATGGTCTCCGGCATGAGATCGTGTATCGAAACATACGCCTTCATTATTTAGACCGTTTGAACTGTTTATTGCGCGTCCTGAACCGTCGATCGTCAAATAGGAAAATCAGGTCGAGTATTTGGCCAGCACTTGGGACCATTGTAAGATTGTATCGCGGTTCAACTGTTCTGCTGCTTTTCGAGCAGTGAAGGCTTTTTTCAGAAGCGAATCAGCTGGTAGTTTTAGAAGTCCTTTTATGGACTGTGTTAGTGACTCCTCTTTTTTGAGCACAATCAGACCTTCTTCCAACATAGACCAGTCGTGAATTCCTGCGTTGGCCGACACCAGGGCAGGCCTTCCTCGTGCCATGGCTTCAAACGCGACGGTCCCGAAAGTCTCCAGAATGGAGGGAAGAAGCAGGCAACTTGAGCTGTCGAGCAAGGTGATTAATTCCTCTCGCTTTAGCCAGCCAGTGAAGCGGACGTTCTTTAAATTCACAGCCGACGCTTCGAGTTTGTTGCGGAGTGGTCCTTCACCGCCGATCACAAATTCGATGTTTGGAAAATTGGCCGCCGCTTCTATAATCAGGTGGACATTTTTTTCCGGGGCTAGCCGACCGGCAAAACAAATACGTTCCACAACGGGTGGTGCAGCGATCATGGGCGTTTCAAGAAATGCAGGCTCCAAAGGAGTACCCATTATTTCAGTATTTGGTGCACCCAGACTATCCACGTCCGCCTTCAATTTTGAGTTGTTGATCAACACCGTGGAACTGCGTTTACACAGAATTTTATTGATCGTGCGGAGGACACCGTTGGCGAACATTCTGGAAAATGGTTTCCAGTAGATCTGAGCTAGGTGTTCAAAATCAGTATGAAAAGCGGTTATGAATTGCGCTCCGGATCGTTTTGCCAAATACAGGCCGAGGAGACCAAACGGTCCGGGAGTAATGGCTACGACCACATTTGGTTTTAATGCTTTGTAGCCCTTTCTAATACGGAATATATTAGGAGTGACCAGCCGTTGCGAAGGATCGCCCGGCATCGGCAATGAGAGCCAATCGTGACCCTTGCGTGGTAAAGGTTGAAACATCTCGAGTGCTTCGATGTGCGGCCGAAGTTGTCCCGCCAGGTCGTGGTAGTAAGCACCTGCTCCGTTACGCTCTGGCATCGAATCGGAAAAGAATGCGACGCGTACCTGTGACGAATCCAATTCACTGGAAGCGAGTGATTCATCGCTTTCATTTTCGTTAGAGCCGTCGTGTTCCAGAGGTATTTGCATCGATTATTGAAGGTCTAGGCGTTGATTGGCTCTTAGCATCTCCTGATAACTGGGCTCGATGCAAACCTTGATTACCTTTATCTCAATTGGATGATCTTTGAGTTCGTGCTTGTGGCGACTCGACTTACCTACTTCTAGAGTTCTTAGCCTCCCAATTTCTTCTGAGGTTCCCAGTTGTAGCCGATCAACCAACTTTGCAAGAAGCTTACCCGGGTCTTTTCTGAGGTCGCTTTGGTCCAGAATAACAACCTCTGTCTCAACCTTTTTTGTAAAGGCATCCAATTTGAGGTAGTTATGTGTGAAGACTTCTAGAATGAGCTTTGCTGAATATTCTCCTGTACGATCCGAGCCGAACAAACTGCGTGCCCCCTCCAGTGAACTAAGTTGAGAACTGATCGCACTTGATGGTTCGCGAATACATAGGACACAACTGGAGTCCGGGTAACGTGATTTGAGTTCGGGTATCCATGAACCAAACGCTGCATTCTTGGAAAGCAAGCGGCTATTCTTGGGAGCACAGTACAGGTGTTTTTGTAAGCACCGGTGGTAAAATTGAAGTATTCCTTCGCGCTCCCTACCATTCAGTAAATCAAGCATGCCAATCTGCTTCAGTTGCTGTGAGAACGGAAAAGCAAACAACAAGATGAAACATCCCCCTGCCGGCAGTAATGCGAGGTAGTCTTCTTCTGGGTCGGAAAGTCCAACCTCATGGACATCTCTCAGGTTTCCGCTCAACTTATTAACGACTGCGTTTAGGCCTTTGCGTCCAAACCCGCCGAGTATTCGATCTATTCGGGCAAGAAGTCGCATGCATTTGCGTTGAAAGATGGAAGGCGCAAGGATGACTTCCCAGGTTGAAAAGCAGGTAAAACCGCTGAGCTTATCTTGCAAGGTTCGCTGAACAAATGTGGTCCCGCTTCGCGGGATTCCGGTTATGAACACGGGAGCCTTGATTTCTACTTTTCGGTAGGAGTGAAAAAACACTTCATCGAGAAAAAAACAAATCCAATGGATGAGCTGAAGCGATAGAAATAGCGGAAATAGGATGAATAAAAATAATAACCGTCCCACTCCTGGAGATGCACCTGGATGACTGCCTGGCCAGAGTGAATGGATAAACCAGGATAGATGAAGCCAAACGCTTCTAATAAAAGTGCGCAGCATTTGGAATTAGAGGTTTGTAGTGATAGTCACCGATTCTTCCAAGAAATTTGAGTTCTGGCGCGGAAGGGTTGGGATGTGGTCAGCGGTGGATGAAGGTATTAGCATCGTCTAATTGTCGAAGACCAATTTTTTGGAAAAGAAGAAATTGAAGGTCATTCCTGCCATTCCTCCGATCCACACGCCGAGCAATGGTAAAGTTGCCGAAGCTTCGACTTCACCTCCCATCGCCTGACCAACCAGGAGAACAATAGCGAAGACCGCCATATTGATAACGCCACCTATCGAGTGCACACTGTAATGCCTCAGTAACGAGTGCCAGAGAGCCCGACCGGTTTCCATATGATGGAAGGTGAAGTAGCGGTTCAGTGCATATCCAGCTGCCATGGACATCGAAAGTGAGATCGTTCTTCCCAGGTATTCATTCAACCCAAGACCTAGTAACAAATAGAGTACAGCGACATCAATTATTGATATGGTGGCACCGACACCGGCAAAACGGACAAAGGTCGCTTTTGTGCTGGATGAGCGATGGATGCTTCCTAGGAGTTTTCGCATTGGCTATGGGTAATTAAGCCCGTCAACGCGACTTGGGTCAAATCCCAAAAAGAGTTCCAGGGACTGGGAATTACTCCACCCGTATTGGCAAATACCCGGTGCGTCCGCGGTTGAAAATGTAGAGCTTGTTGACTCCTGTCTTTATCTGTTCCCTGGCTTCCTTGATGGTGGTGATCTCTATATCATTTATTTCCATTATCACCATACCTTCGCTGAGGTGTCGGGAGTAGGGGGATTGGGGATCCACACTATTTATCAGAAGTCCTGTGACATTGAGAGGAATTCTGTATTTTTTGGACTGATCCTCATCGATCGTAGATACTTCTACGCCTTCGATTAATTCGTTAGCCGACATGGCTAAGCGACCGGATGCAGTTCCGACATTAAGGTTCAGGATCTTGTTTTTCCCATTCCGAACGATTTCGAGCTCGATGGGTGTGCCTGGTAATGTGTTGGCCACCCGGATACGAAATTCATTACTGGTTTCTACCGATTTTCCGTTTAGGCCTACCAGGACGTCACCGCGTTCCAGACCTCCTAGGTCGGCTGCGGAATCTTCTTCGACATCGTTGATAAGCACTCCCTTTTTTTCTTCAATTTGAAATGCCTCAGCCAAATCAGGAGTTAAGTCAGAAATACTCACGCCAAGGAAGCCGCGTCTCACTTCACCCGAATCAACCAACTGTTTGGCAATGTTTGTTGCAAGGTTGGAAGGAATAGCAAAGCCGAGGCCGATATTTCCTCCACTTTGCGAAAGGATGGCTGAGTTGACCCCGATAAGTCTGCCCAACGAATCGATAAGCGCGCCTCCAGAGTTGCCCGGATTGATCGATGCGTCGGTTTGAATAAAGCTCTCGTAACCGTTGTCTCCATAGATGCCAATTTGGCGTTGTGTGGCGGAGATGATGCCTTGCGTTACCGTGAGTCCGACGCCCAATGGATTACCGATTGCGAAAACAACGTCGCCTACCTGAATGTTGTCGCTGTCGGAAATTTTTATCGCGGGCAGATCCTCGGCTTCCACTTTGAGGATGGCAACATCGGTTAATGGATCCCGGCCTACGATTTCTGCTTCCAGTTCTCGGCCATCGCCGAGTAGAACCAGAATGGCGTCGGCGTCTTCTCCTTGCTGGCTCGCCACTACATGATTGTTGGTAACAATATACCCATCCGTTGATATGATGACTCCAGAACCAACACCTTGGGGAACACGTCGTTCCTCAGGTTGCCCTTGTTCTTGATTGGGCGTTGGCAGCCCAAAAAACCTTCTCAATAGTTCGTCTTGAGGTGAAATACCCCCGCGGGAGACTTGCACGATTCTTTCTGTGGTGACGGATACCACCGACGGTGTGGCCGTCGCGAGCATCTTCGCATAACTGTGCGGAATAAACTTTTGGTCGCGATCAATCGAGTTTGTTTGAATATCGAGCTCGATACTGAGGTCTCGTTTTAGCTCCTCCGTCTCGGTCTTGGCGCAGGCTGCGGCAATAAAAATAATGAAGCTGGAAAACAGAATAATTAATGTGGTTTTTTTCATAATAAATTGTGTTGGGACGCTTAGCTTCCGATCAAAAGCACCCTGTGTGCCACGGCGTTTGCATTGCGGTAAACGGTTAAAGTATAAGGGTTTTGGCTATTTACGGTTTTAAAATCAAAGAAAAAGTCTTAGCGATTTTGTCACATGACAGCATTAATTGTGTCTGTGTTTCACAGTTTTTGAGTCAATTTTTCACAAGAGTGAAATGGGATTCCTGATCGGTGGTTTCATTTAAAAATCAATTAATGGAAATTGGATTTGATTTGTTGAATACAACCTTCAGTCTCGATAAGTAATCCTAAATTACTCCATTTACCCTTTGAATGTATAATTTCCCCAATTTTGCTACCTTGCTATTCCTTTTCTTGACTGGGAGCTTTTTTTGCGGCCGTGCGATTCACAGGGTCGATGAGCAAGCACAGCTCTTACAAGTGGGAGTGCCCTTTGCCTTCCAAGAGCCTCCAACCGGTGCGGATCTGCCGAATAACTGGAATATTTCCTGGTGGGAGACCTTTGAAGACCCGGAGCTGAATCGATTGATTGAAGCAGGACTTGATACAAATTTGGGACTCCAGCAATTCGTCGCCCGCATTGATCAGGCAACGGCTCTGGCCCGGCAGGTTGGCGCAACCCTATACCCGGCTATTAACCTCAATGCGGGTTATGATCGCGATCGGGACGGAAAGACAGGTGCCGGCGAATCTCGCGATCGACAAGATTCCTCAAATTTGGGTATACTCTTTCGCTGGGAGGCGGATGCATGGGGGCGATTGTCTTCCCTGCGCCGGGCAGAAAGTTTAACAGCAGAAGCTTCGGTGGAAGACTGGTTGAGTGCCCGATTGCTCCTTTCCAGTGCGATTGCCGAAACCTATTTTGAAATAAAAGAACGTCTTCGGCAGTTGGAAGTGATTCGTACGCAGATTGAAATCAATCAGTCTCTTCTGAAATTGACTACCCTGCGGTTTGGCCAAGGGCAGTCGTCGATCGTTGCCGTGTTGCAACAACAGGAGCAATTGGAAGAAACGATGGCCCGTGTTCCGCTCACGGAAGCACAGATCGGGCAATTGGAGTATTCGCTGGACGTGTTGCTGGGGAAAACTCCCGGAAACGATTCTTTGGTCACCTCCAGTTTTCTTGGTCGTCCTCCTCCTTTGCCGGAAGTGGGAATCCCTGCCCAGTTGCTGACCCGTAGGCCAGATTTAAGGGGTGCCCAAAAACGGGTGTTGGCCTTCGATT
>JAQBYJ010000122.1 GCA_027622555.1 Verrucomicrobiota bacterium | reverse complement strand
TCCTGCAAGGATGGCGATCATTAACAAATTGGCAGCTACTCCGTTTCGGGCGAACCAGGCGATTATTCCGTGCATGTCATTTGGGGTAAGCGATTAATCGTTTCTTTTACTATTTTTAAAAAATATTTGTCCGTTGTAAATGTTCAAAAGAATCGGAAAGCTACGCTTCACGGAAAAAGAAAAACCGGTTCCTCATCATTCATGACATGGTTCCGGTTTTTCATAAAATCATGAAGCCTTTATCAGGCTGGTGTTGGCGCTTTGGTTTCTCCACCCTCATCGTGGGCATGAGGATCGATATTGTAGAGCCTGTAAAAGGCTTGCTGTATATCATCATAGACCAGCACCAATACTGGAATGAGTATCAGCGTAATGGCAGTTGCAAATGCTATGCCCCATCCGAGAGAGATGGCCATAGGCACCAGAAACGAGGCTTGAGGGCTGTCTTCAAACATCAGAGGCAGTAAACCGAAAAAGGTAGTCATGGAGGTCAGCAGAATCGGACGGAACCGGCGAACACCTGCTGTCCGAACCGCTTCCTTCAACGGCATTCCTTCCTTAACCTTGTCGTTCATGAAGTGAACCATAACCAAACTGTCATTCACAACGACTCCGGCCAGAGCCATCATACCAAAGATGGAAGTGGTCGTGACAATAGCGTCACCACCATTCCATCCGAAAACGACCGCCATAATCCAATGCCCAACAATAGCGCCCACTACCCCGAATGGAATGGCGGACATGACAATAATTGGCTGGAAATAACTTCTGAATGGGATGGCTAATAGCGCGTAGATCACGGCAAGAATGAAATAGATTCCCAGTATCATTTCTCTTTCATTGTCGCGGGATTCGGCACCAAACCCCCGCACGCCAAATTCCATCCCCGGATAATTCGTTGCCGCCAGCTCAGGCAGAAATTCTTCAAGGATTTCAGTCTCCATGGTTTCAATGTCGAGCGTCTCGGCGTCCCCATCGGCACTCACTTGGATAATCCGCTTACGATCAACTCGCTGGATGGATGGAAGACTTCTACCTGGGACAATTTTCGCCACGGTTTCGAAGGGCACTTCCGTGCCATTTGCTGTCCGGATCATCATGGTTTGAAGTGAGCCAAGGGAGCGACGTTCCTTTTCCGGATAGCGGACCATAACACGCACTTCATCCCGACCTCTTTGAATCCGTTGGGCTTCCGATCCGAAAAAAGCTGTTCGCACTTGTTGGGCCAGATTTGTTGCCGTTACACCCAGAAATTCTGCCTCGGGTTTTAAATCCAATTCAAACTCGTCATTCGCCCTCTCATAAGAATCCGTTATGTCGAATAAACCTGCCATGGAAGCTAATTTTACCTGCAGATCATGTGAGGCTGCTTTGAGGACAGAGATGTCTGGGTGGATGAGTTCGAAAGTCATGGCAGCTCTAGCCCCTCCTCTACCAAATGAAAAGCTGAGCTCTTCCGCTTCAGGTATTGGGGGAACCAAATTACGCATCTCCAAAACCAGTTCTCTGGTTCCGTAATCCGCTTCTCTCGTTTCGGACGGCGTTAACTCGATTAATATCTCACCTTCTTCAGCCACACCCGCTGTTTCGCCTCTTCGACCAAAAGATTCTCCAAAAGGTTGACCTCCGGCCGTGGCAAAAACGTTTTGAATGACGACGGTGCCAAACCGTTCGTTCACCTCCTTTTTCAGTTTTAATGCGACTGCTTCAATAATATCCACTTTTTCCTGCGTAACTTCGAAATTGGTTCCCGCAGGCATCCGGAGCGTTATGGTTGAGGTATCGGAAGGAGTATTTATCCGGCTTCGGTAGCCAATGCGTTCGCCCAAAACCAGAGCCAGGAAAACCATCAAAAAACCGATAAAAAGTGCAGTGGCAGTATAGCGATGATTCAAAGCCACATTTAAAAATGGACGGTAATATCTTAAAATAACGTGTTCCAAACCATCGGCAAAAAAACGTTGGAATCTAGAGAAGATATTCTGTTTCGAAGTTTTGGCTGCCAAATTCGAGCAATGCTTCAAGTGGGCAGGTAAAATGAGCTTGGACTCAATGAGGGAGAAGAACAAAACCGGAACGACGATCATGGGGATATTCTTATAGATACTACCCCGCATTCCCGATTGAAGAAAAAGCGGATAGAAAGCCGCCATGGTGGTAAGCACACCAAATATGACGGGCATAGCTACTTCCTGAGTGCCCTTGATTGAAGCAGTTAGTGGTTTTGCACCCCGCTGCATATGCTGAAAAATATTTTCGCCTGTTACAATGGCATCATCGACCACAATACCCAACGTGGTAATGAACGCCATCAGAGTCATAATATTCAGCGACATACCTAAGTAGGGCAAAACGAGGAAGGTTCCGGCAAATGCAATGGGAATTCCACAGGCAACCCAAAACGCCAGCGTTGGCCGCAAAAACAGGGAAAGAATAATTACGACGAGAACGAACCCAAAAATGGCGCTGTCAGTTAAGGTCGCGAGACGGACCTTTATACGATCTGAATCATCGGACCAATAGCTCAAATGAATCCCATCGGGCAGCTGCTGCTGCTTCAGAGCAATGAATTCCTTAACATCATCGCCAATCTCAATGATGTTCTGCATACCCGTCCTAAATACATCGATCGCAATAGCACGTTTCCCGTTATAGCGGGCAACAATGGGTGTTTCATCGAAACCATCGACCACATGGGCCACATCGCCCAAAGTTATTTTGGTCCCATCGGACCTGGTCAACAAGGTGATGGCTGAGTAATCCTTGTAATCGTAAGCCTGCTGGTTGGTACGAAGTAATATACGACCGGTTTCCGTCTTTACACTGCCGGCTGACAAATCAACGGAAGAGGAACGAATAGCCCGCGTTACATCATCAAAAGACAGTCCATATTGACGGAGAGTGGACTCAGAAATCTCAATCGCTATTTCATAAGGCCGCGTCGCTTTAAGCGCAGCCATGGTGATACCAGGAATATTGGAAACCTCGTCCCTGATTTGTTCACCGAGAATTTTGAGATCCTTCTCGCTCATGTTACCAGACAACACCATGGTGATGACCCGCTCTGAACGCGTTCTTAAACTGACTTGGGGACGCTCCGCTTCCGGTGGAAATGTACGGATGGTTGCAACGCGGTTCGTTACTTCATCCAGTTTTTCACTCAAGTTATAACCGTCTTCAATTTCCAAAGACACGGAACCGGAATTGGCGCTGGCGCGCGCATCCATCTCCTTAATACCTTCGATATCATAAAGGGCTTCCTCCAGACGAGTCACAATGGCTTGCTCGATTTCCCCAGGCGTTGAGCCTCGATAGGAAACGGACACACTGATGCTTCGACTCGGAAATTCCGGGTACTCTTGCAGAATGATTTTATTACTAACAGACCAGACACCGCCGGCGAGAATAGCAAACATCAGCAAATTGGCGGCAACACCATTGCGGGCAAACCAGGCAATTATTCCGTTCATGATCCTTAGGGTTATTCGATATTAAAATAAGGGGATTTCGGTTAACCTCTCGGTCCGCCGCCACCACCACCACCACCAGCGGGCAATTTGATGCCTTCTTTTTCAGCCCAGGCACGAAGTTCCCCCATAAGAGGTCTCATCTGAGAACGATCGCCGCCGGCTGTAACTGCATCGATTTTGGCTTTTAGTTCTGCAGGAATTGGTTTGTCGGCAGGTATGGCTGCCATGATTTGACCGAGGGCATTACCACCACCGCCTCCACCGCCGCCGCCACCGGCAGGTGCCGCAGCAGCTCGACGAGCCACGATTTCCTGGACGTCAACCTTCTCAACTTGAAAGGGAAGTTTATCCAACTCGGTAACGGCTACAGGCAAGGCCTCAAGAGCAAAAGGAACGTCGGTTAGACAGATTCGGTCTCCAGGTTCTAATCCTTTGTCCACGATAATGGAAGAATCATTCTGCCAAACAATATTTACTGTTTTACGGCGTAAGCTGTCATTACCGTCCACGGTAAGGAGAAATGAATTTTCTCTCAACAAACGACGTGGAACAACAAACACATTCTCAAGTACAGCTCCGCGAATCTTAGCTTTTACGAAAGATCCCACCTTCAAGGGTGGCTTGTTATCATCAGTACGACCATAGGGATTGCGTATCTGAGCGATTATAAACAGCTGGCGGGTACGGGTGTCAAAACTGCCTTCAGCTCTTGTAATACGTCCCACCCATTCATGGGTTTTCTCGGCTACTGTTGAAGAGATGGTAACATTGGGGCCGTCCTGGATGGTTGGCTGCTCGCCCCGATAAATTTCAGGCAAATCAAGAAAGGTAAGTTGATGTTCCGTTAAGGGTAATCGAACTTCGGCAAAATCTACAGCGTAGATTTTCGCCAGTTGATTTCCAGGAGAAATATACTGACCCACATCCACACTTTTGGTGAGGATTCTTCCGGCATATGGAGCTTTTATCACTGTTCGTTCCAGGTTTTTTTGCGCTGTGTTTAATCGTGCCTCCGCTGAGGAAACATTAGCTTTAGCTCGTTTAACCTGCGGTGTACGCAATACCATTTCACCTGGCTCTTCACTCAAATTCAAACGTTTCCAATCTTGATAGGCTTGGTCCGCACGAGCCTGCTCTTCACTTAGTGCAAACTCCATTTGCGCTAGATTGGCTTCGGCCACAACCAACTCAGTCTCATAATCACTTGTCTCAATACGAAGGAGGATGTCCCCTTCCTCAAAGAACGCACCTTCGCGAAAATTGGCGCCAATTTCAAGTATCCGGCCACGGACTTCAGGAATAAGTGTACTCTCGGTCCGAGCACGCACGGTTCCTTGGGTTTCCAATTCAACCTGATAGCTCCCAGGCTTGAGAACGAAGACCTCAACTTGAGTGGCTCCGGGAGTAAAGTTACGTTGGCGGGGCTCGGGTTTGGTAGAAATAATCCACCAAGCAGTTGCTCCGGCACCGCCGAATATGACAAGAGGCAATAAGATTCTGAGTATTTTCATGGGAAATTATTTAATGATTTGGGATTCGTCGTTGTCGGCTACAAAGCCGCCACCTAGGGCTTGGTAGAGACCAATTCTACCTTGGATACGTTGATTGGAAACAATGATTAAAGACCGATTGGCATTATACAAACGGCGTTGTGAATCAAGCACAGTAATAATGTCAACCAAACCACGGCCATACTGCTCCCAGGCCAATTCTACGGCGGCTTCGTACTCCACCACCGTTTCGCGAAGAGCTGCTTCGTCTCGCAGCAAAGAGGACTCATCCGCCAAGGATGTCTCCACTTCCTCAAAGGCTTCCAGAACGGTTTGTGCGTAATTGGCCAGAGACTGGGTATAAACCGCATAAGCCCGGTCTTTAGCCGCAAGCAAGCGGCCACCTTGGAAAACAGGTAAATTAATGTTATATCCGAAATTCCAGACTTGGTATCGAAGATCCTCGATTTCCAGAACGTTATCAATTTCGCGTGTGCTGGTTCCAAAATTTCCATTTAAATTGATTCCAGGCAACATGGCTTTTTTGGCTGCCTTGATGTTCATTGAGTCAGAAGCAAGCCTCCGCTCAGCAGCGCGAATATCCGGACGTCGATTCAGCAGTTCGTCGGGCAAACCAACTGGAATTGAATTTTTGAATGCGGGAAAAACCTTGGTTACCTGAATTTCCCTGGAGGGATACCTCCCAAGAAGTATTTCGAGTGAGCGATGATCCCCGTCTCGAGTACGAAGGCGTCCCTCATAATCACTCTTCGCATTAGCCACATTAGCCCTAACGAGGTGCAAATCCAACGCTCTCGCAATACCCCGTTTGAAATTCTCTTCGATGATTTGCAAGTTCGACTCAAAGGTCTCCAAGCTTTCTATCGCTATATCTAACTGTAATTCCGATGAAATGGCACGGTACCAGGCACGAGCTGTTTGCGCGGCGATGGAAAATCGGGCGGCCCTGAAGTCTTCAACAGAAGCCTGATAGTCGGCATAGCCGGCATTGGCCTGGTCGCGAACAATGCCCCAAATATCCAACTCCCAGGTAGTACGTCCTGTGAGAGCGAAGGTATTACTCCGTGGACTATTAATCTGATTACCTCCTGAAGGGTTTCGTTGAGCACGAGAACCGGTGGTGATCATGTTCAAACTGGGGTACTTTGCGGAACCCTGAATAACGGCTGTGGCCATCGCGGCTTCCAGTCTGCCTTCGGCCAATAGAAGATTGTAGTTATGCTCCAGGGCCTCAGCAATAATCTTTGGCAATTGAGGATCCTGGATATCCTGTGTCCACCCATCATTCCAAAAGGGTGTACGATCATGGTCGTTATAATAACTATTGGGTGCTTGAACGGGTAACTTGTCTGCCTGACTGGGAGGAGCTTTCGTTACGCACCCGCTCAAAAGAACAAATGTAGATAAAGCAGTAACGAGGACAATAGTTCGGCTTTTAGGCATATTTAATGTGGGGACCCGAGTTAATTCGGGAAAGGAAGTTCGATGTTTCGGCATCAGAAAGGTCAAAGTAGGCTAGGGATAGCGCATTCGCAGCAATTAGACCAAAACGCACTGTATCTCAGTAAAGTTACATTGAATAAGAAAATTTCCAGCCTTTTTTTGGTTCTATTTTGCCTCGACCAAGTACACAAAAGAAATAGAATCTGTCCCCTTATTGAAAGCACGATCCTTAATACCTCTTACGCTACTACTAACCTGGGGCACGACCGCCGCACTTTTCCCACAACAGGCCGCCGACCCGGATCCCAATCGCTTTGCCAAAGCAATCGCCGATTTTGAGGAATCTGATAAAAAGAATCCGTTTCCTAAAGGAGGTATTGTTTTTGTGGGCAGTTCAAGTATTCGAAGGCTGGATATTCCAAGCGTGTTTCCAGGCCTGAAAGCGCTTAACCGAGGATTTGGAGGATCCCAGATCTCTGATGTAAATCATTTCATTGAAGAAACGGTCCTGAAATACGAGCCGGGAATAACCGTTCTTTATTGCGGGGGAAACGACCTTTGGGCGCGCAAACCCTCGCTCCAGGTGTTGGAGGATTTTAAGCAATTCACTGCCAAGCTTTTCGAAAGAGCTCCTGATGGAAAATTATTGGTTCTCGCTGCAAGACCCAGTCCAAAAAGGCATTCCATAATCGAAACCGAGTTAGCATTTAATTACCTGGTGGAAATGGAAGCCCTCAAAGATGACCGCATTACCTATATTCGAGGATCCTGCGATCGGTATTTTGACGAAAAAGGGAATTTCTACATGGATCTATTCGCCGACGACCTGTTGCACATGAGCGATGCTGGTTACAAAATCTGGAACGAAATACTGACTCCGCATCTGAAACAATAAAAGCGACAATCGGCTACTTCTCCGTGTAAGGACTGTGCCGACTGACAACCTTTCAGATCAAATTAGTAGGCGTGAGCTAAATTGTAATTCCTGACGGCAAATTGCGTAAGCTCGATCCACTCATTCCAATAGACACGAAGCTCACGCTTAAGCTCCCGTATCTCCTGCTTTAACAATTTGCGCTTTGCATCGGTCGCATCCTTTAACTCTCTCACTTTTGCTAGAATCACAGACGCTTTATCTTCAAATGCATGAGCTAATTCTTCAGCGCGTTTCCGAAACTCAATGGCTTTCTCATCGAGCTCAGTTTTAAAACGCTCCAGCAACAAATCCTTGTCCTTGTTTACGAGAATCTTTTGTAGCCGAATTTTGTGAACACGACGGAGGTCGGATACCAAGCCGATTTTGGAACAGGTCCAAAGCAACCATTTTGTCGGATCAAAATGAAACCAACGAACGCCATTGCGGTAATCATTGGCAAGCGCATGGTGATAATTGTGATAGCCTTCGCCGAAAGTCAAAAAAGCAAGTAAACCGTTATCTACCGCAGTGAGCTCTTTGGCGTATGTTTTTGAGCCCCACATATGAGCAAGTGAATTAATAAACCAGGTGCAATGGTGGATCAAAAAGACGCGCAATAACACACCGGCAAACAATGCAGCTACAGGGTGCATAAACAAACAGCCAATCCCGAAAACAAGGCCATTGGATACCAATGACAGCAGAAGCATATGTTTGTACTGAAACATAACCCGCGGATTCTTTTTTAAATCCATAACGTTGCTGTCAATAATGGGCACATGGTGGACAAACAACCAACCAATGTGGGCATAAAAGAAACCGCGATGAATATTATAAGGATCTTGGTCCGTATCCACATGCGTGTGATGCATACGGTGATCGTTGGACCATTGGAGCGCAGATGCTTCAATAGCCAGGGTAGCGAAGAAAAGATTAAGACACTCAAAAACAGGACTCGCTTTGTAGGTCCTGTGAGAAAACAAGCGGTGATAACCGGCAGTTATCGCAAATCCACCCAATATGTAAGTGACTCCACAAAGGACTAGCGACGACCAACTGAAATGGCTAATATAGGAAGGGATTAAAAAAAGAAGGAGAAGGTGGTAACCCGCTATAAAGCCAAAGTTGTCCCAATGTTTAATTCGCATGATATCTAAGATAGATTAGGTTTGAGGCTGCCGAAAATGAGTGGCTGTCCAAATAGAAGTTGAAACAGGTAGTTTAAGGATCAGTTCCAATTGGGACACAAACTGCTAACAATATCAACCCTTCAAAAGCGAAAATAAGAATATTTAGCAAGGCATTGAATTAATGGAGATTTCTCAGGTTTCACAAGGGATTGAAATAACACCCTATAGCTGATTTCAATCAATTCCATCTGATTTCCATAATTGAAAGCCCTTAATTTCTTAAAAAGAAAGTAGTGAATCCCCTACTCTTTTGATTCCAAAAAACTCATTCAGAATTCCGAATCACATTCAACCGCAAGAAACGACCCGTATCGCCAATCGGAGTTAGATCTCTTGCCACAACTGTCTCTGTGCCGTCTCCATTGTCTGTAACCGAAACAATTTCAATTTGATCTGGGCCAGCCAACCAGTTTCCTAAATCGTCAGTGACCTCGATCGAATATTCCAATTCGATGGCATCGTTGGGTCGCAAATAAATAATACCAGCGTGTGGAAGGCTGGTGGTTGAATTCACCAGAACCACCGCGTATGGAATATTCTCATTGCTTTGACTGTTGGGCGTTATTCCAAAGGCATATTCCATCAATAGAATCAGGCTATTCCTATCCGCATCGGAAGCGTCTCCAGTTATGCTATCATCCAGTAATTCAGTCTCAGTGAAATGCGCTAATCTCCACTTATCCATGGGCAGATCCTGAATAGTAACCGTCGACTCGGCTTGGGCATCAAGATCGTAGGCGACATCCTCAATCAGGGTAAGAATGACTGTCTCATCCCCTTCGGCGAGCACGTCCCCTTCCGGATAGATGTTCAGCATGTGGACATAAATACCGGGAGCCAATGTAACCTCCCCACTCAAAGCTGAGTAATCGGTTCCATTAGTTGCGGAACCTGAGATTGAATACTTCACCTTAAGTTCGGCGGATCCATCGCCCGATCGAATTACCGCGACCTGACCCGGAACGGTGCCAAACTCGAAACACTCCGCTACTTCAGTGGAAAGCGAAATCGACTGGCCTGGAAAACTGCCCGGATCGGTGGGATCAGTTCCGGCATCCAGTTCAACTTTGTTGGAGAATCCATCCTCGTCGAAATCCGCTCCGGGAAGGACTTTGTCCACCGTATCCAATGCGTCACTGGTATCGGCATCGACGATGCGCATTTCCGCAAGATCATCGAGAGTGTCTTCGTCGCGGTCGTTGTTGATACTGCCACTGATTCGGCTTACGTCGAAGGTGCGGACTTCTGTGGTTTCTCCATTGTCGAACAGGGCAAACAAGCTCGCGTCATGAGAACTGCCCCGCTGGGTGGATTGGATACCACGATAAATGCCATGGATGTTTTGAGTCAGATTGGCCGGACCGGCAAGCACCGATCCCACGGCATCCACATATCCATAAAACACATTTCCCGAACCACCGTCTGTCCATGAAATCAGGTAAGCATACTCGGAACCATCGAACATATCCAGAACGGTAAGGCTGTTGGGCAAGGCACCTTCGAAAACAATTCCACGATCGACCCAATCTCCGCCGGTCGATAGTGTGAAAAATCCTATCCCACCGCCATTCAAACTATAGGCCAGGGTAAAGAAATCGTCGGGTCCGCAACCCAACTCAACCGGAGCGACCACATCGGTCGAAACCAGTTCGGTTGCCGGGCTCACTGTCGTTCCATCCCAACTGATGACCCTCAGTTTTTCGCCATCGGTGACCACAGCAATTTGAATTTCCCCAGTGCCGGTAGCGCCTGGGCCTTCTGCGTCCCAATCACGGATGATTGCCGGAGGATGTAGTTCCATCACACTTCCCCAGGCCGATCCATCAAACACCACTCCGTTCAAGCTGAACATAATGGTATTAGGTCCTCGATCGGTTTCCAGAAACAGCAAGCCGACATCGTCACCCGCCAAGGGCACTAACCTGATGTCGGAAGCAACTGCATCCCGGCCAGCCAGTGTTGCAGTTGTCCAACTGATGCCATCCGAAGAGGTTGAATACATCAAAGTCGTAGGCGGTGTCAGGCTAGTCGAATTGCCGGGCGCGATTTGCGTCCAAACCGCCAGCCAGCCTCCTCCGGGCAGGGAAAGTATATTTGCGGCCACCACTCCGCCAGTTCTGGCCAGTTCGCCAATGGCGCTCCACTCATGAGTACCGGTTCGGTGGGCAAACTGCAGCAGCATTTCACCCGTGGAAGAATCTACATCGGTAAACAGGATGACCGCGTCGCCCGTGCCGGAGACCGATACTTGACCAGGCAGAAATAGATCTTGCACCAAGGTAGGCGGTTCACCCAGGTATTCCGCCGCGGCTGCCGTGCTCAAGCCATAGATGGTTTCCGAGATATTGATCGGTGATAGGTCAAAGGAGGCCTCCGAATTGAAAGGTATGTCGATTTCTATCAGATCAAAGTCCCAGGACTTGCTGAATCGTGTAACCCAGGCGTCGAGGTAAGCTTCGATTTCCCCGGTCAACTTTCCTTGTATACGGGTAATGGGCGGCCAGTCGCCAAACTGATTGAGAGTGATTTTCATGGCTGGCTGCGTTTTGCCACCGACCGAGGTTGGCAGTTTGCACTCATTTCCTTGCAAGGTAAGCGAACCGGATGCTCCGGCACGGCCACCGAATGTTTCCACTTCCAGACCCACGCCAAACCGTAAGCAAAGCGCGCGCTCCAATTTATAGTCTTTACTGAAAGGCTCCATTTTTCCTCCAAGAAAATGCCTCCTGGCTGTATGCTCGGTAGGATCACGCGGATCAATTACCTCAACCGAACCACCGCTGCCTGCTTTAATGATATGCGGGTATTGCGTGGTAAATGTGCGGGAAACCGTAGTGCCGATGGCATCGTCGATGTTGGCTTTGAAGGTGGGGTTAAAGCGCGTTTTTTTCAATGCGCTCACGATAGGTCCCACCGTGGGAATCGTCTGCACCACCGGAGTAATATCTATGGAAATCGGTACGCTGACACCGGCCGAGGTCGTTGCCTTGATGTTGCGCTCGAGCGGCATGCCTCCAATGGCCAGCTCAGTGGTTTTCAGCTCGGCACTACCACCGGCCACGACCGAGGCCTCGACATTAGCTTTAATAAATTCCGCCGCTTTTTTGCGAATGCGTTTGGGTAACGCCTGGGGAATATAGTCCGTAATATCAAGTGCTTTGGACGTAGCAACAATTTCTCCACCCAGGCTGATTTCCCCGGCATTGAAACCGGAGGAGGTGCGGGACTTGCCATTAATTTCAAGGGTTAGCATTCCGTTCACGTCCAACCCGGCGAATCCGGGAATCACGGCTCCGATTCCGGTACCTGGAAGTTCCATACCCTCCTGAAGATTCATTCCCAACTCATACGTGTATTTCAAAAAATGACCGTCCACTAATTCAATGTCCGCCGTTATGTCCGGAAAAGGACTCAGATAACTTTCAGGAATGAAGTTATCCCAATTAATGCCACTACCTGCTTCCTTGACAGCGGTAGCTGTTCCCAGGACATCGGCCACCGAGGCGGCCCACGGAGGCAGTTTCAATCCATAAAGATTTTTGAAGGTGTCGCTTCCAGTCAGTTCATACTTTTTAAAGGAATAGGCACCACGCTGACTGACCGCCACGATCAAGGGTTTAAAATCGCCCGGAGGCAAGGTGGCCAGAGACAATTCTCCCATGGCAACGTCCACGCCCGTTTCACCGTCACGCAGTGCGGAAAACCGTCGATACCACTGGTATGGAAATACACCCGGCTCAACCGGCTCCATGAAGGTTCTCTGCACCGCGGCGTTCAGGAAGAGTCCCATTTCCAGGTTGAAGAAGGGCTCCGTCAATTTGGGTAGTTCGAGAGCCACCGGCTTGTCGGAAAACGGATTTTTCGGGAAGCCGCGCGTATCCACCAGCCAGATTTGTTTTACCGGATCTGCAACTGTGATCTCTTCCTCTGTACCAGCGGTGCCATCCGGTGAATCATAGGGAACCAGTGAGTAGGTCAACTCCTGCTCTTTGGCCCGCAATTCGAAGGTTGTGGTCAAGTCTTCGTCGGGTGTCAGGATGCCTCCACTGGTAGACTTGCTCACTCCGGGAAGAAAAGATCCATAGCGGTCGAAGGTTCCGGAAATATCCGTCGGTCCGGGCAATGGTTTGAGAGTGATGGTTTCCTCTACATCGACCGGCGTGCCATCGACACCCAGGTTGTTTGGCATGATGCGTTTCCGGAAGGGATAAAAGCCGGGAGTACTGACTTCGAGAAAAATGGTCTGTGCATTGGTCAAGGCCGGAGAGAGCTCAAACTTTCCCATCTCGTCTGTGACCGCTCCGGCCAGGACATTGCCGTAACGGTTGCGAATAATGACGCGGACCATTTTTACGGGTTTCGGCGTTTCATCCTCATCCCCCGGGTCGAACTTTGCCTCCACCGTTCCCTTGACCGCCATGCCACGTTTCATGCGAAGCGTGACGTCAATCTTGGCCGGCTCGGCCTCTATATCCATTTTAATATCGTAACTGGCAATAGTGCTTCCGGAGCCAAGAGCTGGAATCCACTTGGTAACCGGACTCACGGAGTCGGGTATGTAATCTCCATCGTGACCGGTTTCAATAAAGGGCGGTGTGGTTGCTGTGGTGAAGGTATGGGTGTCATCAAACTTGACCATTAATCCCGGAATCAGGTGTTTCGGGTCGGCATCACTGACCGCTTCAACTTTCAGAGTATAGGTCAATGCGGGTGGTGGTGTTCCCAGACCAGGGCCTTCGACAATATCAACCTCTACGACTTCGGTCCCTTGGCCGTCGGTGACAGAAACAGATTTCTTGTACCACTTACCGGCGTATTTTTTCCAGACGTCATAAGATCCGCCAATCATTTTGAAAGGTTCAACCCCAACGGCGAACTGCTTGTCACCATGGCCAGGAAAGGTAAATATATCCGGCTTGGTAAAGCTGGTGACCAGCACCCGGTCGTCCGCTTGATTGATCCCGTAGAATTCAAGCCTGAGATCAACGGTTCCGGTGTATTCGGCCTTGAGCGTATCTGGCAGACCCGGCAATCCACCCCAGACTTTTGTCAGAGGGATAATGTAATCATCCACGATGACACCCGGGTGTTCGAGATTGGGAAGCGGGATATCGAAAACGGTTTCTGCTGTACCGGGATGTTCGATACTGTGATTGGGATGGGTCCCGGAAAGGGAATGCAGTCCCGGTCCAGCGGTGAAACTGAATACGGCCGAATCCGACGGGAAGCGGCTGTCCCCGGGTTTTCCGGAGACCTTGGACACCAAGGGTGAGATGAGAGCATCACCACCTTCCAACTCGAGCATCATTTCGCCCCCTTTTCCCAGGTCGCTGAAGTCGGTGGTCAACACCGGATCCGTCTGGTTGGTTACTATGCGATGCAGCGCCGGATGATCTTCAATGTCAGCCGATACTTCACCCGAGAGATTCCAAAGCTGTTTTCGAACATACAGATTGAGCTCATATTGGCCGCGGGAATTAATGAGCATGCCCAGACTACCGAAAGGAGGAATTGGAATAAATGGTGGTGTAAACAGATCGGGAGGATTATAGGGCCAACCGAGTGCAAATCGCTCACCGTCCACATGGTTAATCAGATCGTAGTTGCTGCCCCAATAACCATCCATGGCCGGAATTTTTACGGAGTAAACGCCGGGTAATAGGGTGAGCGTAAAATTTCCCTGCGCATCCGCATCGACGCTGAGTACTTTGAAGCCAGGCGGCAGGTGATCTGACACAATGGTCTCGGTAAACTCAATCCCCGGTTGTTCCATCGGTTTATAAATGGGACCCGAATAAAGAGGAGACAGTAAACCTCCCGCACTCGGTCCCATTTCAAGAGCTGCCACAGTATCTGCCACAAGAAGCTTTCCGCGAATGGTGGCAGGAATGACGGTGAGGTCCATGAATTCAACGGTCAATTCGCCGACCGCTACATCCACATACATTTCTCCCTGAAAACCGATGGTGTAAGTGGTGCCCGCAAAATCCGCCGCTGGAACAGGTGGCGATGCCTTGTCGTGGTTTACGGTTACAAGATATCGACCCGGTAAAATATAATCGCTTGAAAAAATATCAGGAAAGCCGGCGACCGGTAGGGGTATGAGTGGCGGAGGCCCAAAGGGTATAAAAAAGGCCGGCGCCTCTCTTCGGATACCTTCGGTGGAAGTACCATCCAGACCTTGTATGATTACCGGCACACCATCGGGAAACATAAAATCGGGATAGAAAGATTCCAGAGCGATCTTAAGCGAGGTTGGCTCCAGTTCTATAAATAGGGTTTTTGGTGTTTCAAATTCACCGGTTTCGTCATCGGGGAAATAAGGAATTTCCACGCGGTGGTATCCATACTTTTGCACCTGAACCAGGTAAGGTATAGCGGGAAGGTTTTTAAAATCCACTTTACCAGCGGAGTTTGTCACTCCGGAACGGGCACGGTATAATTATTTAGAGCGTATAATGCGTATGGTTACAGGGATTGATAAATAAACTTGCCCTCGGGGCTC
>JAQBYJ010000121.1 GCA_027622555.1 Verrucomicrobiota bacterium | reverse complement strand
TTGACTCATTGTTCTCATTTTATGCATTGTTTAGCACAACATGTCTCCCATTTTTCGGGGCAGGCTCAGTATCTTGCAAGAGATGTTGAACTCAGGCAATGCAAACCTACTCGAAATACAGGTAGAAAGAATTGGAAAGTAACGTCCGGATTCTCCGTACTCACTACATTCTCTACTTTGAATCTCGCCATGCATGAAGCGATTCCCCACTATAAATCCTTTACGTTAAAATATCCTATGCAACCGATTTACCACGAAACTCCAAAAGGAACTGTTAAACTGCGATTGGCGACAACCGAGGACATAGCCGTCCTGGTAGAGCTCAATAAGAAATCCTATCCGGTCATGGCTGAAGAGAACGTTGTCTGGACGCGTGGACACTTGGCCGCCCACCAGAAAGTATTTCCGGAAGGGCAGATAGTTGCGGAACTGAACGGCATAGTGGTTGGAGCAGTGGCCTCACTCATCGTAAATCTGGGTTTGAATCCATATCGCGCCCACACCTATTCAGGGATTACCGATGGTGGATATTTTCATAACCATGTTTCGGATGGAGATACTCTTTATGGCGCTGATGTATATGTGGATCCCGATATCCGGGGAATTGGCATTGGTTCCATCCTTTACGAAGCCCGTCGTAACCTCTGCAAACAAAGAAACTTACGCCGGATATTAGCAGGCGGAAGACTGCATGGGTATAAAGAGCATGCCAAACAGATGAGCCCTGAAGAATATGTGCGAGCCGTCGAAATCGAACAGATTCGCGACCTGGTGCTCAGCTTTCAACTACGGGAAGGTTTGTTGTCAGAGGTATACTGCACAACTACATAACCGACCCCAGCAGTCATAATAACGCTTCCCTGATTGAATGGCTCAACCCTGACTATGTTCCAGTCGAGGAAGATACGCGGAAAGTGCGTGTGGCCTGTGTGCAATACCAGGTACGCAAAGTAAACGAATTTAGCGACTTCGAGGCACAGGTGGAATATTTTGTGGAAACCGCCCATGACTACCGTGCAGACTTCGTGGTTTTTCCCGAGCTATTTTCCGTTCAACTACTTTCACAGGATAAGCTTAAAAACCTGCCCGCCCTTGATGGCATAGAACGATTGGCCGACCTTGAGGAAGAGTTTATGAGTCTCATGAGCCGCATGGCGACCGAGTATGGCCTTCACATCGTGGCAGGAAGCCATCCGATGCGACGTGGCAACTCCATCTACAACGTCTGTCCGGTTTTCTCTCCAGACGGAAGCTTCGTTTTGCAACCCAAGCTCCATATCACTCCTGGCGAGGTCAAGTATTGGGGAATCACCGGAGGAGATACCCTTCACGTAATCAATACACCCAAAGCTAGGGTAGGTGTCCTCATTTGTTACGATAGCGAATTTCCCGAAGCGGCTCGTTACCTGGCGGACCAAGGGGCAGAGATTATTTTTGTGCCCTTCTGCACGGATGACCGGCCAGGCTATCAACGGGTACGCATATGCTCCCAGGCACGCGCCGTGGAAAACCAGGTTTTTGTCGTTACTGCGGGGGTGATTGGAAACCTCCCCAGTGTAGCAGCCATGGATATTCACTACGGTCGTGCCGGAGTGTTTACGCCCAATGATTTCGAATTCGCACGGGATGGCATTCAAGCCGAGGCCGACAGTAATGTCGAAATGCTACTGGTGACAGATCTGGATATTAATGACCTGTATCGCTCCCGGGCCTCGGGAAGCGTCAGGCAGCGGTTGGATCGGAGAAAAGACCTTTTCGAGTACCGCTATAAAGGGAAAAACGAGTTGTCCGAATTGAACGAGGAGGAAAGCCTTCCGCTATCTTTGGTCAGGGAACAGGAGGAATAGCCGGATTTTCCGTGAGAATTCACTCTTCGTTAAGCCGGTGCTGGGCAATCCAGGTTGCAGGAATGGTTTTCCCAGCTACTGACTGAAAATATACACAAACATATTCACACCGAGCCGGGTGTAAAAGGTGTGGGCATAGTCACTGATTTCCTGGCTGTGGTAATAGCGGAACACACGCCAGTCACCGTCAGGTTCTTCGACCCAGGCTGGAGTACCGGGAGTTTCGCAGTAAATAACATCGGAGAGTCCATCCTCACGCGTTGTCTCATAGCTTTCTCCGCCATAGGCCGCTTCGCTGAGTCGTTCGGATAAACCTTCCGCGCCTTCCCGAACGCGGAATCCAATGCGTGTGGTCCATTGCCCAAATTCGGATTTCCCCCAACCCATGGCCATGATGGGCATGGCCATGACCGCGACCCGGTCGTCGTGTTTTAGGACCATTGAAGAATAGGTTCCCTGCGGCCACTTCTCGTTTATTATGAACTCACGGATCGCTTCCGGAAGCGCTGAAGCATCGGGCAATCCTGCGTAATAAGACTTGAAAAAGGCGTCACTGCGAGGAAGCGGTTCAAAACGTTTATCCGGAAACACTTGTTTCAAAGCAACATCGACCTCCGGGGAAACTTCCCAGTCAGCGAAACTATGCATCTGACCATAGCGCGAGTTCCCACGTAAAAACGAAGCGTTAATACCTGCATCAAGAAATAAAAATCCGCCGCGCTCGATAAACGCTTTGAGGTTTTTTACTTCGCCGGCACTTAAGACCCAATCAGTCCGGTCGGCAAAATTCACATACAGAACCGGATGCTTAAAAATGATCTCATCCTCGAACGAATCAATATAGATGGGGAAAGGATCCACGTTCAGGGTAGTTCGTGTCCGGATCTCTTCCAACAAACTAGGCAACGCATCCGCATACTGCCGTTGCATCGCGTCGCCCTGGATAAGTTGAACTACTTTGATGTAGGGAACTTCCTTGGGTGGCAGTGCTTGCTCGGCTTTTTCATCCCCGATTTCCACTACAGAAAATAACGGTTGGCCCAGGAAGCACAAACAAGCCAAAAATATCACTCTGTTTATTACACGCATCACAATTGAACTCCCAGTCGTTTAAGCATCTGGTCTTTTATGTAAAGGGATAAGGAGTTTTTCGGATCTTTTTCAACCTTCGCCTTAAGGTAGTTAAGCTCTTCAGGATCATTAAAGCCAATCAGATGAGTAACCGCCCGGCGCTGGATAAGCCAATCGCTATCCTCCAATGAAAGGTGAAGGGTTTCGCGGATATCCGATGCCTCTCTGCGAACAAGCTCATCAATTGCCATCATCCGAAGACGCGCCTCTTCATCGATTAGAAAATCGAAAAGCAAGGGTTCCGCATCTTCATTGGAGAAATACCGTGTTAGCGTAAGACCGGTTTCCCTCACGCTTGAATCGCGTGCATAAGAAAGCCCCTCTACCAACTGGGTCGGAACTCTGTCACGGCTGGATCGCAGGAAATTGAGTACCTGCGATCGCACACGCTCGGACTTATCATTGGCTAACACCAAAATCTTCTTTGTATCCTTACGCAAATCGGCATAACCCAGATAAATCCGCAAGGCTTCCAGGCGGTAGCTGGGGTTATCGGATTCGAGCAAACGATCAATCAGGGATTGCGAACGTTCTCCAAGAATCGCAAGCGTCTGGATAAATGTTTTCCCCTGCTCCTCATTAAATTGACCCGTCAACACCAAGTCGGTCAGACGCCTTGCACTATCGAAAGTCGGGCCCATTCGAAACAGAGATAATTCCGCCTCATGAACAACTTCTGTATCCGCATCTTTCAGCAGAAGCTCCAACCACTCCCTTGCACCGGGAGTTCGATTATCACCCAACATATTGGTGAAGAGAAGCCGGATGCTTTTAACTGGGTCAACCGACAGCGTTTCCGCTTGTTTCATAACTGTGGCAAAACGAATGATGCGCACGCTGAGTCTCAAGGCTTCTAGTCGAACCATGTCATCTTCGTTTTGTAGCAGGGAAATCAAAATCGTCTCTGGGAGTTGGATACCCAGAAAAAAGTAATAACTCAACATGTTCCGACGAACGACCACGTCTTCATCGAGAAACGCATTCAGGAATCGTTGCCTGATTGCCAAGGGCATACTTTGGGGAACAGGAATGAGTTGAATCCCACGATTGTAGGTATTCCACAAATTGATCATCATCCCCAAGCTGGAGGATACCATGCGCCGTATCTCCGCGTCCTCATCACCCAACAGCATGATAATCGGTTCCACTGCCTGAGGCGGCATGGATGCTTGAATTTCAATCATGGATACCAGGGCAGCCCTGCGAACACGCACATGCGGATCGCGCAGTCCCTGTGCCACTCCGTTGAGCGCCCGTTGATCTTGATATTTGCTAAGCAGCATAATAGAGCCAACTCGGGTATCCACGTTGTTGGAACCTAGATCATTCAATGCTCTATCGATCGTTTCTGCACGCGTGGAAGATTCGGACGGAGCTTCATTTGCTGGAACCTGTCCCAACATTGAACCACTCCCTACGCTCAAGAGCATGAGAAGGAATCCCAAAAATAAAGGTTTTGTGGAGGTACTCATTTCAACCCCAATATCCTCCGCCGGTACCATTCACTTAACAAAAATAAAGCAAGTACGATAAAGTAGGGCCAGCTGTGCGCCCAATAAACACGATGTTGTACCACCGGGATATGGTCTGCCAACGGAATGTCATCAATGGATCGCCAATCGCGGTAGGAGGTGTATGTGCCCCCGGTTAACCTGGCGACATCACGCAGCAGAGATTCCTTGAATGACGTGTCCGATAATTCAGGACCCGTAGGAGAAACCGCAAAAAATGCATCTTGTTCGAGCAGTTCCCCATCGGCATATTCAACCGAGTAGCGCACATGAAATTCACCGGGCTCGTTCGCCTTAAAATCGGCTTCATAACGTCCGGGCATTGTGAGAGAAGGATTGAGCAGCACATCGGATCTTTCTCCACTTGGCTTTTCCACAAAGGCGGTAACGCGGGCTTCGGATTCTGCACCAAAATCCTGAGCACGCACTTTCAGGTCCAGATCGACCTCACTGTCGAGCGATTGAACCGTTCCCTGCAACGGCATATCAAGCCGGTCCTTTCCTCCACTGGCCAACCAAAATAAAAGCTGACGCCAAAATAAACCGTGCTGCTCTTTTCCCTTGTCCGACTCCATCCGCCAGCGCCAGGTGTTTTCAGTGCCCAGGTAAGCAGTGCTCCCAGCACCAAATGCCTGAACAACCAAAATAGGATTTTCACGCCCTTTGGTCATCGCCGAAGTTCGACCACCCCGACTGATAGTGGTACCTAAATAAATCGGCGTATTCTCCGGCAAAAAAGGCCCTGGGTTTTGAAAGAGTGAACCGCCCTTGTTTCCAGTAAAAACGGGATCGGCTTCCAGTTCCAGATAACGCTTGTCCTTGTATATAATAGCTTCCGCCTCTTTGACCGGTAACATGGAAGTGAGTGCCTTGGGTGACTTATCCATCGGGCCAAGCGCAAGAAGCCCTGCTCCGCGACGTGTGACGACATTACGGAGTGCTTGAAGAATTTCTTCGCTCAACAAAGGAGTGAGCCGTGTATCCACAATAAGTGCATCGTATTCGAAATAATAAGCAGGATCTTGGGGAAGCTCACTCAGCGGCGTGGGTGCATCGTCCACAGCACGATTCTGCAGGTAGGATTTGGGACCCGTCCTGATGAAACTATCAAGAAGGAAACGCGGATCGCCCTTGAGGGCTTGTTTGAGAAAACGAAATTCCCAATGCAACTGAGACCCAAGATAGAGGAGTTTATATTCGTCCGGTTTCTTGATCTCAATCGTAGCAAAATCCACATCGGAAGCCGGATTGGTATCTTCCACCAGTGGTTCCACTTTCAGCCTATAAGTTCGAACCCCGGCATACTCAGCGCGGTCTTCAAAAATAACCGTTTTTTCCTCGCCGGAGTCTAAAGTAACCACCCGGTCTTCAACCCACTCACCGCCTCGGAACAGCTGAACCGTTACGGTCTTTTCGGTATTAAACGCATTGGCTACCTTTCCCTTGACCGTAACCATCTCGCCGACTTCCGCTTCAAGTTGAGAATCGGTAAAGTGAATGCTGATGTCGCCCGGAGGCGCATTTTCTCCGACTCCGATGACCGATACGGGTATTTCAGCATCGCGGAATTGTCGGGCAGCTTCGATCAGGAGCGTACCAGAATTTTCATGACCATCGGAAATCAACAGAACTCCACCCAAAGAGCGACCGCGATCCTGGCTTTGTTTGAGGACCTGAAGAAGGCTGTCAGCCAAAGCGCTTTGCCCGCCAAGTTCGTAAGTGCCACCGAGCCTCCAAGGCAATATCGTTTCCTGAAATAGATAAGGGTTGACCGGGTATTCCGCTAAAGGGCCCGTGAACAAATTTTCTTTCTCTTCAAAAGAGATCATGGATCGAACAACGTCCGCCCGGTTGGCAGATCTTTGCGTATCGGGAGTTTCCATACTCGCGGATGCATCAGCCAGGACCACCAGTTCAAACGCTTCCGGATCCGGATCTTCTTTCACAAAATACGGATTCGTTAAGGCAAGAAATATGGCAAGTAACGCTGCTGCCCGAAGTGCACCCATGGTAATTCGGTAACGAGCGGGAATCCAGGTGTGCAAACGCAAGACACTCCACGCCAGAGCTGCTCCCGCGAACACGACAAGGAGAAGGATTAACCCAATCGAAAATGGAAGATCGAAATGCATTATCTATCAGGAATTCCCGGCACCTTCCTCTGCTAGTTGCTCGAAATACTTTTCAACCTGTGAGCGATACTGCTCGGGCGGATCGCTCGATTGGCGTAACATATCCAGTTGCAACTCACGGATAGAAGAACGCAAGCGCTCAAGCAATACTTGCCCGGCTTTACCGAGTGCTTCATCAGTAGCCCGCACAGTACCAGACCAGTTTTTCGGATCCTTCTCTTCCATATTCAACTCGCCGGAAAATTCCTGTAGTCGTGGATCATCCAAACGACTCGCCAGATCCGACAACATTCCGCTGACCTGACCACGCATGGCTTCCAGGCGCTGTTGCCCCTCGGGAGATTCACCTTCGGCTTGCATAGCTTGCAGATTCTGGCGTGCCTCCTGTAATTCTGCCAACGCCTCACGCACGGCAGAATCCGCCAGTTGTGGCATTTGCGAAGCCGATTCTTCAATACCTTCCGCCAGACTATCCAAAGCCTGGGCCAACTCATCCTGCACCGGAGCTGCCCGGCCGTAGCGTTGGTAATGCAAGGCGTTTTCTGCCCGCGACATCTGGCCTTCCACATTTTCCTCTTCCGCCTGTTCCGCAATGCCGTCCAAGGCTGACGCGGCCTCCGGGAATTGTTCCCTTAATTGATTGGCGGTTTGTCCGAGACGCTCTTGCCATTCTTCAAAATCTTCGGAAATACCCTCTTGCTGGCCTTTGAGCTCAGCGCGTTCCTCATCATTTAATTCCCCTGCTTCAGCTTGGCGACTCTGGTCGGCAGCCTGGCTTTGACGGGAGGCCAATTGTTGGCCCTGGCCGGCTAGGCCTTCCATCATTTGGGCGGCAACCTGGTTGATCCCTTGTTCGAGCAAAGTCGCAGCATTCATCAATCCTTGTTGCGCACGTTGGCCACTTCCCTGTGCGAGACCGGGTTGTCCTTCCTTCAGCTGCCCAGCTCCTTGAGCCATTTCTCCAGCGGCTTGGTCGACGGCCGGGGCCGCGGGTGATCCAGGCATCAATCGTTGCAATTGGTCGCGCATCTCAACCGCATCTTTAGACATTTCAGCTTGTTGTTCGGCAAGCTCCGCCAGCTCTTCCTTGGTCGCGTTCCGCCGTTTGGCGCGATCGATCTCGTTGTTCAGGTCGCTTTGGCGATCAATCAAAGAGTTCAGGTCGTCCAGTGCTTCTGGAAGTTCAGCAAAATTGGGTGCTTCGCTCGGGTCTTTACTCTCCTGACCTTCAGGTGGTGGCTGACCTTGCGATTCTCCATCCGATTCAGATTGGCTCTCACTCTCGGATTTCGATTGGTTGCGGCTCAATTCGGCCTCGAAGGATACCAACTCGGCCAGTGCTTGCTCCTCGGGTGAAATAGCAAGGTCGGTCGCGTTACTGTTGATCATGGTTTCCGCCTTTTCCATGCCTTCTCGGGCACGAATTAGAAACTCCATCAAATGATCCTGCCCTTGTTGCGTAAGAATCGGGGCCGCCTGAACCATGACTGCCTCAATTACGGTTCTGAGTGAGGCAAGCTGCGTTCCAATTTCCTGATTCGCAAACTGGTTTTCATCGGGCGGAAGACCCAGGGCGGCATACGTATCGCGAATGATTTTCTTCAGTTCGATTACCAGGGCACGAACGTCAACCTCTTGCGTTTCGCCTTCCCCATCCATGCCCTCAAGCTCGATTGGCTCTTTGGCAACGCGAACCTCAATAAAGAAAACTTCGGACCGAACAATGTTGGGCTCGGGCTCCTTATTGTCCATTGCCGTCGCCGAGTAGGAAATGACGTCGCCGTCGAGAACTTCGAGTTCAAAAAGATCCAGGGAATCGTAAAGGTTTAATTCTATCGCGCCTGACTCGCGCTCGGAATCTCCCTCGTGCAAGACAATTGATTTTTGGCGTGTCCCGGAAATGGATAAATTGAGGATAACTGCTTTAAGACCAAAATCGTCAGCTGCAAATAGTTCGAGCGGAACAACGTCTTCGGGTTTTACAGTAATGTCTTTGCCCGGTTCGATCCACTCGAGGACCGGGCTTTCGTCGGGCAATACTTTGAGCTGGACCGTTTTAGTCTGCGCCCGATGCCCGGTTTTATTGAACATGACAAATCGTAAGGAAGATGATTCATCTGCCCGAATATCAAATCCAAAGGTGCCCGCGTCATTCATCTGAAGCGGCAGGGCATCCTCTCCAAACTCAACGCTTAGTTCACTGATGGATTCGCCCACCAGATCAAAGGACAGACGCGTACCTTCCAACAGCTCAAGATCTTTAAGAGAATCGTGAGATTCGGATTCATAACCCGAGTATGCGGGTGGTTCGATGAGAAGCTGAAATACGTCAATAACCGGAGGATCGTAAACCAGCACCGAATACCAGGGAGAGGTCAGGGAATTTGTCTGCACCCGGAATTGAAAGTCTTCGACGGCGTCGTAGAACACGAAATCGGAACGACCCTCCCCGGCAGAATTCATGGGGAAAGAAACAAGTTCACCATTTTCTTTAAACTCGATCACACATTGTTTGTCCCATCGTCGTGGACTTATGAGAACTGGTAAATCTTCACCCCGGGCAACTTCCAGTGGATGCGGAGTAACGTAAAACGCAGTCGATTCACCACGCACCCAATCCCCCAATTGGTACCGGAATTTCTGCGACACGTCGAAAAAGTGAGCGAACCCGATTAAAAACAACCCCACTATAAATAGACCGGAAAGGGAATAGAATCGTAGGTGTCTAGGAATTAGCAGTTTCTCCAAATCGTAGGAGGCTGTTTTTTCTGCCACGGACTCAATCAGGAGCCTTTCGATCGTGGTTCTCTTGGCCAGAGGAATGTTCGCTACTTCCACCGCCGCATTGAGACTGTCCATGAGCTCGGGATGAGCCTGCTCAACGCGATTGGACAACGCCATTAACTTTGGCTGGTTTTTATATAGGCGAAACAATCCGGCCAAAGTAACCACCCCGGCAATTCCCAGGACGATTACGTTGAGAAAAAATGCGGTAGTTTCCTTAAAAACAAACAGCTTCTCCAGAACCTCGAGAACACCAAACGCGATCCCCGTTCCAATCAGGCAAAAAGCCACCCACCCGGCCAGGCGCAAGAGCAGCAGCCGGTAAGCAATGGGTTTCAATTGTGAAACTACGACGGTCATATTAAACGGGATTGGGTCTTCCCAAAGATGAAGGTTGGGCGGTGTCTTTGATTCCTGTAAGAAGAGATTCTATTAAAATACAAATAAGAGCAATCATTAGCAACCAGGGCCAAAGCTCTGTTTTAGGCCCCGTGTCGCCGGGTAAAGTCCCGGCACCAGGGACGGCGTTGGCATAGAGCGGTTTTTGCGAAAGAAGCGCAGGTAGCCATTGATCGGTATCGACCTTGCCAGCGACGGACTCACTCGGGTTCATATTTACTTCCCAATACTGACCGTCCAACTCGAAAGTGCCTGGCTCGGCAACTGGCTCAGCTAGCGTTTGTGTTTCTTCCACAAAAAACTGGCGGCGAAGACGGTCGGTATTAAAGCCTTCCTGGACAAGTTCGCGCACTAAAGGAAGAAAGGAATTCCTCAGAGGAAGATCCGTCCAGGACGTATCGAATGCGAAGGTGCTGGCGTAGAGCGTCCCCTGCCCTACGGCCAAGCCAAGTAAAGCCGGTTCACCATTTTCAAAAGCAATGAGCGTGGTATCCAGGTCGCTGGCTTGTAGACGAACATAGCGGTAAACGTTTACTAAAAATAGATCCTTGGAGGCAGCGTCTGCAAAGGTTTGGGACAGGCGGCTTGAAGGATTGATCGATCCTAAGTGATAGGGCGTCTGCCGTTCATTGGTATTTCCTGCCAAGCCTAGGAATCGCGATGCCATCATACCGCTGCGCTCCAGAGAACGAAACTGGCGAGGGAAAGCCTCCCCCGGAAGCATGATGGCGGTGCGCCCTTGGTCCAAATAGGCTTTGAGGTCATCCCATTGATCATCCCGCAAAAAGGCCCCAGCTGCAGGGATGACCAACACATCGGCTTCTTCAAGAAGAGACCCTTCAAAAAATCCCCGGTCGAGAGCAGTAACTTCAAAACGCACCCAATCCGTGTCGGACTCCACTTCCAATGCCGTTTGGAAAAAGTAAAATGCGTTGACCGCTTGAGGTTCATCCAGATTCGGAAGAAATGCGTAGACACGAACCACCGGCGGTGGCGCGATCCAAAAGTGCCAGCTGTTATCTCGATTAAAATTATCGGCCGGCAGGCTTGCGGTCATCGCACGTGGCTCCTCGACGTCCACGGTAAAGCTGACATTGCCCAGTTGACCGGCCGAAAGATTGAGCAGCTTTTCCTCCGAACCGGATTCGCCTGTTAGGGTGACGGGAACCGTTTGTGCTTCCGCGCTATGGTTGCGCACCGTAACTAAAACACGGGCCTGATTCTTGCCGACAGGCACGGTGTTCACGTTCGCGATACCTACATTCGGAGAATCATTTTCTTCGGTTCCCAGGAAAATTAACTCCATATCTTCCGGCACACCAGGAAGGTCTCGCTGCCAATCGGTTTCCTGGAAGTCGGAAATTAGTACCAACCGACTTTTCGCTTCCGGGTTAAATAAACCAACGGCGGTTTCGATAGCCGTGCCTGGATTGCCGGCTGAAAAGGATGGCTGAAGATCCTGGATAAAATTTTCAATCGGCACGTGATCAGCAGCAGGAGGAATTTGGGTCAGCACTCGATCGGCATAGACGACGAGCCCGACTTCGATTGCATCGGTATTCGCCAGATCGTTACGAAGCGCCGACTTGGCCGCTTGCCATTGATTTCCCCGAGCCATGCTTGAGGAAGCGTCCACCAGGTAGATGGTTTGCTGCAAGGTAGTTCCTTCTGCAACGGTGGTAAGCGGTGTCACCCAAACTGGCTTGGCAAAAGCGAATACGATAGCTGCAAAAAGCAGAAGCCGGAGAGCAAGCAAAAGTAGGTCACGGAGTTTCCGTTTCTCTCGCCTGGGTAATTGGGAACGGTCAATGAATCGGATGGAAGGAAATTTTAGATTCACCGCTAACTCCCGATTGATCAAGTGAAGCAAAATCGGCACGGCCAACCCAGCCAGAGCAAAAAGAAAAAGACTGTTTCCAAAATTGAGCATTTAGGCGAGGGACTCCCGGTGATGAAGATACTGGCTGAGGGCGTGACCGAGGTGATCGGTCGTAAGCAAGGGCTTATAATCCACCTGTGCACGACGGTATCCGTTTTTTAAGTCATCCATAAATTGCGCCATGGATTTTTCGTAATCCCCACGAATGGCATCGGCTGAAGCGATTACTACTTTTTCAGTTTCCGAATCGATATAGCGGACAGGGTAACCGTGGGGAAGGTCGCGTTCGTCGGGATCGAGTATTTGAAGGGCCAGCACATCGCAGTGTTGGAACCGTAGACTCTGCAGCATCCGCGGAAGCGTCTCTTCAGCTTCAAGCATATCGGAAAGATAAACGACCAACCCCCGACTCCGCATATGGTGAGTCATCGATTTGAGCAAGCGCTCGTGGTTGGCCTGCCCTTCGGGTTTCAGCCGGGTAAGTGCCTGGAGGAAACGATGAAGCTGTCCAGTCCTATGACCGGGCTCCAAGGCTTCAACAATCGAATCCTGGTAGGCAAACAAAGAAATGTTGTCGCCCTGGCGGGTTGCCAGATAAGCCAGACTGGCCGCGATCATGCAGGCATAGCGCAATTTCGTGCAAGCAGCCCGCTCACCCTGGTAGTGGTGGGAAGCACTCGCATCCACCACAAAGTAACAGTTCATCGAGGTCTCTTCCTGGTAAACCTTGGTTACCAATTCGTCACGTTTCGCGTAGACTTTCCAATCGAGGTATTTCAGGTCTTCACCGGGAACGTAATTGCGGTATTGGAGAAACTCGGTGCCGAAGCCGTGGAAAACTGAGCGGTGCATACCTGAAAGAAATCCTTCGACGGCCGTTTTGGCCATCAAGGCATAGTTCTCGATGCGCGTGAGATGCGCAGGATCTAAAAAATCTTTATAGGCAACGGCCATGGAACGGTCGTTATTCTTTAATTGTTTCCAGAAGACGCTGGATCACAGAGTCAGAAGTGATCCCTTCGGCCTCAGCATGGAAATTGGGAATCATACGATGGCGAAGCACGGGAATCGCCAGCGCTTGAACATCTTCAACCGCAACAGCGTAGCGACCGTTGAGTAACGCCCGGGCTTTTCCGGCGAGTATGAGTGCTTGGGAAGCACGAGATCCGGCACCCCATTTGATTTGATCCTTAATAAAGTCAGGCGATGAATCCACACTTGGTCTGGTCGCACTCGCCAACCGAACCGCATAACTTACCACATGTTCTGAAACCGGCACCTGGCGGACCCAGTTTTGAATATCGAGAATCTCTTGAGCAGAAAATACCGGTTGAGGCGTTTCCTTCTGGATGGCAGTGGTCTCGGTGACCATGCGGATCTCATCAGCTAGTGGCAAATAATCCATTACCACATTCAAAAGAAAGCGATCGAGCTGCGCTTCAGGTAGCGGATAGGTTCCCTCGAGCTCAATCGGATTTTGCGTGGCCAGAACAAAGAAAGGAGGTTCCAGCTGAAAGGTTTGTCCAGCTGCAGTCACCTGCCGCTCTTCCATCGCTTCAAGCAGCGCAGCCTGCGTCTTGGGCGGAGTACGGTTAATTTCATCGGCCAAAACCATGTTTGCGAAGATCGGACCCTGGACAAAGCGGAAATGTCGTTTCCCGGTGGTTTTATCTTCTTCTACCACCTCAGTTCCGAGAATGTCGGCAGGCATCAGGTCCGGGGTAAACTGGATACGCTTGAACGAAAGCGAGAACGTCTGCGCAATCGATTTTACGAGGAGCGTTTTTCCCAAGCCGGGAACACCGGTCAAGAGCGCATGACCTCGAGCCATCAGGCCAACTATCATCTGCTCGATGATGGTTTCCTGGCCGATAATTACCTTGCTAAGTTCGGCAGAGATCCGCTCGCGGGCGTTTTTAATGTTACTGAGAATCTCGGATTCGTTGGATTCGCTCATATAGATTTACTAATTAAGAATGCTTAGGGCTAGAAACTGGTGGAAGGACCAAAAACCAGTAGACCCAACGTTTGATGATTCGTTTCCCGAATGCGAACGAAACTTACAAATAATTTTTGGATGATTCGAGGGCATATTCAGGGTGTTTTCGAGTGTAGAAGCCAGCTTGCTGGCGAAAGAGATTTTCTTTGTCTACGGATCGCGACCACGGTGTCCCTCGAAGCCTGCAAGGCGTAGTGGGAAGGTCGCTCCACCGAATAGGTGCGATTCACTGAACTGTAGGAGCGAGTTTATCTCGCGATTGCTTTGGGACATGTAGGTGGAGAGGAATCGTGACAAATCAGGATTACCACTACCTGGAATTTTAGAACATCGAGCAGATCTCTAATTATTGAACGGTCTACTAAAATCGCGGCGTAAAGCCGCTCCTACAGTTCGATTGCAAATGAGACCCACTCGGCAAATCGGGCCAAGGATTGGGGCACCTGTATCACCAAAGATTCACCTCCTGGAAAAAGAACCCCAAACAAAAAACTATCTCCCCCCACTTCCTTGCACCCATCCGGTGAGGAACGCCCCTCACTTGGCTTTGGGTCTGAATATCTTCATCACCGATGGATCCGACTCGAGATGCGGACCACCCAACAAATCAATACAGTAAGGGATCGCCGGAAAAATGATCTGCAGGCACTCTTCGATCGCCTTGGGTTTCCCCGGTAGATTCACTATCAAACAGCGGCCACGTGTCCCCGCCGTTTGACGAGAGAGAATAGCCGTCGGCACAATTTTCAGCGATTCCATCCGCATAGCCTCGCCAAAACCGGGAAGCATTTTCTCACAAACGGCCTCCGTCGCTTCCGGCGTGACATCGCGGACGGCAGGGCCGGTGCCGCCGGTAGTGATCACCAGGCAACAACCTGCTTCATCTGCCAGAAACTTCATCGTCTCTTCAAGTTGATCCTGTTCGTCAGGAATCACCCTATAGACCGGCTCGAAGTCCGATGTTAGATATTTCCGCAACAAGCGAACCGCTTCCTTCCCCGGGATGTCTTCATAGATCCCCTGACTCGCCCGATCCGACACATTGATGACGCCAATTTTTATCATGGCGGTTAAGATAGGTAGCAACCTGTGCAGAGCAATAAAGGAATAGTGTTCAAATTTTCCACCCTCAACTCGCTACGAACTTTATAGAGAAACGAAACCTATTCCAAAACGAAATTCTTAGGATCAAAGGCACGTTCTTTTAACCAAGCTTCCACATCCAAGTCAGCTTTTGCCTTCAACTTGTCTGGTAAAAGCCTCGCCAATCGTTTAGCGAAATTCTCGGACGCAGTATCTCCTTTTTTTGAAGAGAGAGATAGGGTCAATAGTCAATTATCAAGTTTTCAAGTGCTTTGGCCTGCGGGCAGGATGATTCTTTTTCACGCTGGTAGA
>JAQBYJ010000120.1 GCA_027622555.1 Verrucomicrobiota bacterium | reverse complement strand
GCCTGAACTACGAACCAAAAAAAAGAAAACCTTCCTTCCGGAAGGCTTTTCGAACAGGGTCTAGCTAGGATATCCTCCCGTAGATCGGTTCCCCAGCCGGGTCCGGCAGGTGGGGTGCCATAACCGTCTTCTACCACAATGGGGTTGGTCAAGACTTCATTGTAGCGGTCAAAGAATCGAAGAATCAGCTCCTGCATAAAGCAGTTGTTTATCATCATATCCAGATGCAGGCTCGCGATGGTGGAAATGGGGCCATTGGAGTTGTGCGGAGCAAGCGTTACATAATAGGTTTCCGCCATCGCGGCTATCTTCTTGAGTTCTGACAATCCTCCGGCATGGCAAATATCGGGTTGGATAATATCCACCGCATTCTTTTCCAGGACTTCGCGAAACTGCCAGCGTGTATACAGCCGTTCGCCAACTGCAATGGGAACGCGTGCCTCTCGGGCAAATTTCACCAAAGTGGTTGAATTATCATAGAGAATAGGTTCCTCCATGAACGCGATATCGAGGGGCTCCAGTTTCTGGGCAACCCGACGGGCACCCCAGATGTTTAACGCGTTTCGGATATCTACCCCGATTTCAATATTCGGTCCTACGGCTTCTCTTATCGCGGCGACACGATCCACACCCAGTTGCATGCGTTCGGGTGTTATTACCTGCGGGCCGCCGAAGGGATATAACTTCAGGCACTTGTATCCCTTTGCCACCGTCTCCTTTGCTTTCTGGGCCAAATCTTCCGGTGAACTGCCTTCGAACCATCCATTGGCGTACAACTTTACTTTGTCGCGCACCTTGCCGCCCGCGAGCTCATAAACGGGAACTCCGAGGGCCTTTCCTTTGATATCCCACAAAGCTAGGTCGATCGCACTGACCGCACTCATGGTCACGGCGCCTCCTGTCCAGGTCACGCGCCGGTGCAACGAGGTCCAGATGTGCTCAATCTGAAATGGATCCTGACCAATCAGAAACTTCTTAAACGATTCGATCTCCGCCATTACGCCTGCATCTTTTTCCTGCAAGCTGGCTTCTCCCCAACCATAGAGTCCGGAGTCCGTGGTGATTTTTAGAAAAATCCAGTTCCAGCCACCGTCACGGGGTGGGGCGGACCGCACCATTTTTAGATCGGTAATTTTCATTCCGCTCCTCGAAGAGTGGGCGGCTGCTTTCGTATCGTGGATACCCAGGGTGGTTGCGGCAGCTGTGGTTGAGGCAGCCATTAGGAATCGGCGTCGGTTCATTGGTTGGTTTCGGTGCATCGTCTATTAATACTTCCTTTGTTTACTTACTTCTCAGGCTGCTCGTAAGCACCCGTATTTTTACGCGTTCCAGCAGCGTGTTCGTGGGCAGTTCGAAGCTGGGCCTCAACTGCGACGTCCAGATCGTCTGAATCTGGAGGACCCTGCATAAGATTAAAATGCCCATACGTATCTTGCCCGCGAACAAGAATGACAGGTTGGTGGTAATCGTTGTGCTTCACCGAAGGTGTCATGTAGCGTGCTACAAAACCGATGCGTTTCTTCTCGCTGGAATTCGGCAGTGACCCGTGCACAATGTTGACGTGGTGAAGCGACATTTGACCGGGAGCCAAAATCACATCGGTGGCCTCGTCGTCCGATACTTCGACGGCAATTTCCTGCCCACGACTGAGTAGGTTGTTTTCGGCATAGGTGTCGCGGTGAGGCTGGATGGTCATCTTATGAGATCCCGCTGCAACGCGCATGCAGCCGTTGTCCATTGAGCTTTCGGTCAGGGCGATCCAGGCGGTGACTACGTTTCCTGAATCGAGGCCCCAATAGGTAGCGTCCTGGTGCCAGGAAATGAATCCGGGATCGTGTGGTCGTTTGGCAAATACACTGGTCGCCCACAACAATACATCAGGTCCCAGAATAGATTCCACTGCGTCCAGCACCTTGGGATGAGTCACCAGGTCGTAGGCCCAGCGGAAGTTCAGGAACAGCTGGTGAAAGTCTACGGTTTTGGGCTTACCTCCCATGCGCTGTTCTATTTCACTGAGTCCGTTTGCCATCCTGGAAACTTCGGCTGGAGAAAGTACATCGATGGGAAAGAGGATACCGTCGCGTTCGTAAGAGCTAACTTGTTGTGGAGTGAGAGTTGGGGGCATTTTGGTGTAGAGTTTTTTGGTGAGTTTGGAGTTTCGGGTGGTTTGCTAGTTAGCCGGATTCAATTATCCGAGTCAAGGGGTAGGAGTAAGCATGTTCGCAACCCGTGCAATAAAAAGGTAGGGCGAGAGCGTCCTCGCTCCGCCGCCTAACGCGCAGAAAATACACGGCACTGCGAGGACGCAGTTGCCCTACCGCTTTAGTTACAAAGAGATAATCTAAATAACTGATAAGGGCGACGTATGCGACGGTTGACCTGGTGGTTGGTCTTGTGGATTATGCATGTACTGAATGGACTCTAACTTTTTTCAAATATCTATTCGTGTATTGCTGGCATGCTTTGTTTTAGCGACTTCCGCTCTGCGGGCTGAGAAATTCACCTTGAAGCTGGGGCATGTTCAATCCTCGGATGAACCCATTCACGAATCGTTTCTTCATTTTGCGAGCCGGGTGGAGGAGAGAAGTCAGGGGAGGGTGGTCGTTCATGTCTACGAAGCTTCGGCGTTGGGTACCAATAAGGAAGTGTATGAGCTGGCCAGACTGGGAGCCTCGGTAATCGCCAACGTTGATTCGGGTTATCTCTCGGACTACCTGCCGGAAATTGGAGTATTGGCGGGCCCCTATCTTTTGAAGAATACCAAGGATTACGATAAGGTGACGAAGTCCGAATGGTTCCGGGAGCAGATGGATGACTTGTATGAGAAAGGATTCAAGGTCATTGCCTTAAATGGTTATTTTGGAGCCCGGCATATTATTTCCAGTAAACCCATACGAAATCTGGATGATTTTTCGGGTCTGCAAATTCGAATTCCTCCTAACACGATCTGGGTAAAGACTTTTCAATCCTTGGGAGCAAATCCGACCACCTTGGCCTGGGCTGAAGTGTATAGTGGCCTGGCGCAGGGTGTTGTTGATGCTGCGGAAGCACCCCTGGGTTCCCTTATCGGATCCAGGCTTTATGAACATCAGAAAGTCCTGTCCACAACCGGGCACTTTAAGCCTTTTGTCGGGATGGTACTGGGTCGCAGATACTGGGAGACGCTTCCGATTGATGTGCAGGAGCTTTTGATGGAAGAAGGGGAGGCATGGGGTGAGTTTTTGACTGACTTGTCTGTTTCTTCTGAGGAAAAACAGCTGGATTTTCTCCGGTCAAAAGGTGTCCAGATTGTGGAAGACATTGACTATCCTTCCCTACACCAGGCAACGGAAACGGTGTATCTGACGAATCCCGATTGGAGTCCGGGGCTCCACGATCAAATTCAAGAGATTCTGAACCGATGACCCCAAAGCGTTTCAAATGCCTTCGAAAGTGCAGGCAATAATCAATTTAGAATCTTTGTGTAATGAGGATTAAAATCGGATATGGAAATCTGAAAGAAAGTGGTCTCCCAGAAAAAGCACATTCGAAGGCTAAATTCGACATGCACGAAGAGCTGTGTTCCAGCCAGCAAACCGTTTGGTCACGTAGTTTTCTACGCTCCCGCTCTTGCTTGCAGACTGCGCCTTGCTCTTCATTACATCTCGAATTTTTGAAACGCATTGGTAAAGTCAATATCTAGCTATGAAGAATATTCTTGGGAGATTATTTTGGAATCTTGATACCTTCCTGAGCTGCGTTGCTTTGGTCGTAGTTATTCTGAGCGTCAGCTATGGTGTGCTGATGCGTTATCTGTTTGGTGATCCGCCAGTCTGGACCAATGAGTTGGCAGCGATCGCTTTTACCTGGCTGGTGTTTCTTGGTGCCAGCGTGGCGTTCAGAAAGAAGATGCATATTGGAATTGATTTGTTGGTGAATCATTTATCACGACAGGTTCGATGGATGGTTGGTTTAACGGCCCATTTTATACTGTTGGTGTTTTTGGGATACATGGTGGTGTACGGAGTCATTTTCTCAATTGAGTCTTTTGCGCAACCAACCTCCATTATGAGGCTTCCGAACACCTGTTTCTACTCCGCGGTGCCCGTAAGTTTTGCCCTGATGTTGATGCATCAGTTTACCATCCTCAGGGGTCATGTCCGAATCCGATTGGGGGAGCATTGATGATGGAGTATTTACCCATCCTGCTTCTCTTTCTTCTGTTCGCCATCAACGTTCCGGTTGGTTACTCCATTGCTATTAGTTCGCTGGCCTACTTTCTCTACACCTCGGGGTTACCTCCGGCTGTATTTGTGCAAAAGATGGTTTCCTCTACTCATTCATTTCCTCTGCTGGCCGTACCTTTCTTTATCACTGCAGGTGTGGTCATGAATTACGGTGGAATTACGAAACGGCTTATGGCCCTGGCCGATGCATTAACCGGACACATGAGCGGTGGGCTGGGGCATGTGAACATCGTTCTATCGACCTTGATGGGAGGGCTGTCGGGTTCAGCCAATGCCGATGCAGCCATGCAAAGCAAAGTGTTGGTTCCTGAGATGATCAAGCGGGGATATGACAAAGAGTTTTCCACAGTTGTTACGGCCTGCTCCTCCGTAATTGCCCCCATTATTCCGCCGGGAATTGGTCTTATCCTGTATGCCTATTTGGCCAATGAATCGGTTGGGCGGCTCTTTCTCGCCGGCATCATTCCTGGGATCCTACTCTGTTTCGGACTGATGTCCGTCGTCAGTATGATTTCCAGGAAACGAGGCTACGGCTCAAGTAGAACGGAAAGAGCCAGTTGGAGTGAAGTGGCCATCGCATTCAGAAGCTCTGCCTGGGCATTGGTCATACCGGTTGGTATTATCAGCGGCATTCGATTTGGCCTGTTCACTCCGACCGAGGCTGGAGCGATAACGGTTATTTATTCTGTACTGATAGGTTTGTTTGCCTATGGTGATCTCAAGCTCTCACACTTTTCCGCCATATTGCAGGAATCCGTTTTGAGTATCGCAGTGGTCATGCTCATCATTTGTGCATCCAACGCGTTTGGGTTTTATATGACCTGGGAGCGGCTTCCCATGAATTTTTCCGCTGCCATTGTGGAGTTTACGTCCAATCCATACGTGCTGCTTTTGTTAATAAACTTGTTGCTGCTCGTTGTTGGCATGTTCGTTGAGGGCAGTGCAGCGTTAATTTTGCTAACTCCCTTATTGGCTCCAGTAGCCAAGTTATTGGGAATCGACCTGGTTCATCTGGGAATTGTTATGGTCCTCAATCTGACCATCGCGGGTGTTACTCCACCCTTAGGAACCTTGATGTACACGTCGTGTTCCATAACCGGAGTCAGCGTCCACAAATTTACCAAGGAAGTGATTCCGTTTCTGGTGGTTCTTATTCTGATCCTTTTTCTTGTGACCTTCATGCCTTCGCTGGTCTTGATGCTTCCGGACTGGCTTATGAATTAACAGCGGGTCATTTTGTTCTGATTCAACGATTTTTGTAATCGAGTAAACAGAGGTTGTGATGGAGGCGATTCCGGTTCTCAATTATGGAAGTATTTGCAATGAAGAATTTGGAAACAAGGGAAGGAACGAACTCATGAAAAAATTATGGATACCGCTATCGTTGATAATTGGGATGACATTCTCAGCCGTGTCATTTGCGCAGACCGGGCCGGGTAAGAATGCTTCTCCGGTACCCAGGTATGTCTTTGGTGATACATTGGAAGAACAGGAAAAACAGTTGGCGGAAAATCCGTTGCTGGAACGGTTTCGGATTTCGCGGGCGGAGCTTCTGAAGGATCCGCACTATCCTCGTTATCATTTCAGCAGTCCTGAAAACCGGCTCAACGATCCCAATGGTCTTAGTTTCTGGAATAGCAAATGGCATATGTTCTACCAGGGTTATCCACCGGAAGATCCTCGTCAGCATTGGGGGCATGCTATCAGTGACGATCTGATTCACTGGCGTGATTTGCCTTATGCAATTTATCCTGACCCGGAACGTGCCTGCTTCTCGGGTACGGTCTACATTGAGGAGGATCGGGCCATCGCCATGTACCACGGAACCGAAGTCGGTTCGATGGTCGCAACTTCAAATGATCCCCTTCTGCTCAACTGGGAAAAGGTCACTGGCCAGGCCGTGATTCCCGAATCGGTTGCCGGTCCGCCGCCGCTGCCAAACCGCATCTTTGATCCATCTATTTGGAAAGTTGGGGATTACTACTACGCCCTCACCGCCGGCCAGAAGCCGGACGGACCAGGAGGGAAATGGGTACGCGCGGAATATCTCCATCGCTCGAAGGATCTCGCGAACTGGGAATATATGCATCAATTCCTGGAAGGTGACCGCTACGGAATCGTTGGCGACGACGGAGCCTGTCCCTACTTCTGGCCGATTGGTGACGACAAGTATATCCTCATTCACTACAGCCACACCAGCGGAGGAAAGTGGCTCCTTGGAGACCTCGACAAGAAGCGTATGAAATTTGTAGCAACTGACGGTGGTGACTTTAACCACGGTCCATCCGGACCGGGAGGGGTGCACGCTCCTTCCGCTTATCCAGATGGCAATGGTGGGATCAATGTCATTTTTAACATGAATCCTGCTTATCCCAGTAAGGGTTGGAACCAGCTCATGTCGCTAGCGCGAAAGATTACACTGGCACCGGATGATCCCTTCGATCCGATCCGGCAGGAACCGATTGGAGATTATGCCTCACTCCGAGGAAAACACGAACGTGTTAAAAATCTCAGCTTGCCGGCCAATGAGGAGGTGGTCCTGAAAACAATCTCTGGAAACACGCTCGAACTGATTGCGGAGATTGATCCCAAATCTGCCCAGGCAATCGAGATCGAGTTGTTGCGTTCGCCCAATGGAGAGGAGCGTACACGCTTGGTCATTCAGCCTGAGCGTGGGAATGCTCCTCGCATTTTTGGAATGATGGAACAACGAGCCCGTCGGAGTTCTGGTGCCGTCATGTATGATACCGTGGTCACGCTTGACAACTCGCGTTCCTCCATCCTTCCCCAGGCGCAATCCCGTCCTCCGGAGGTGGACAGTTTTATGCGAGAGAAAGGCGAGCCGATCCGACTGCATGTTTTCATCGATCGGAGTGTGGTCGAAGTCTTCGTGAACGGAAAAGCCTGTGTTGCTGCACGCGTTTATCCTGGTCGAGAGGACAGCTTGGGCGTTTCGTTTCGGGCACAGGGTCAGGATGCGAAGCTGGTATCATTAGATGCCTGGCAAATGGGGAGCATCTACGACTAAGAGTCAGCAGCGAAACTCATGAAACGAATCATACTCAGTCTCCTTTGTGTTTTAATCAGTTTTACATGCCTGGCCACTGATCGCCCTAATATCCTTATTATTTTCACCGACGATCAGGGCTACGGGGATGTTGCTTGCTACGGCAATGAATTGATCAAGACGCCTCGCCTTGATCAACTGGCTCGAGAAGGTACGCGCTTCACTGATTTCTACGCTCAACCGGTATGTGGACCTTCGCGTTCAGCACTTTTAACGGGTCGCTATCCCATTCGCAGTCAGGGTTGGTCGATGCCTGCCGATGAAATCACTTTCGCGGAACTGTTGAAACCCGCTGGCTATCAGACAGCCTGTATTGGCAAGTGGGATGTTTCAAACCGCAAGGCAATCCTGGATCGTATGCCGAATGCCCAGGGATTTGATTATTACTTCGGTCCACTCGGAGCGAATGATGGTGGCATTGTAGCATTTCATCACAACAACGAGCCTGCAGGTGAGACCCGGGATATGGGCAGCCTGACTCGACTGTATACCGACAAAGCAATCGACTATTTGGAAAACCAAAGGAAGTCAGATCAACCCTTCTTGCTGTATTTGGCGCATACGATGATGCACACCAACATCGATGCCTCTCCTGATTTCAAAGGAACCTCGGCGGGAGGCCTTTATGGGGACGTGGTTGAGGAATTCGATTTTGAAACCGGGCGACTGCTGGACCGCCTTGATACTCTCGGCTTACGCGAAAGTACTTTGGTCATCTTCACCTCGGATAATGGTCCCTGGAGTCAACCTCGGTATTATTTGGCCAAGATGGGTCGCATCGGTAGACCTAACAGCAGTAATCCAAACTGGTATATGCCGGCCGGCACCATTTTCTGGGGCGATCCAGGACCCTTACGAGGAGCCAAGGGCTCTGCATACGAGGGGGGCTCTCGAGTTCCTTGCATTGTTCGGTGGCCGGGAAAAGTTCCGGCTGGCCGCAGTTCGGACGCGCTCTGGAGCACGATAGATTTTCTACCGACCTTTGCATCTCTGGCGAGTGTTGAGGTGCCAATGGATCGTGTGATTGATGGTGAAAATCAAAAGGATTTGATTTTTGGGAAAGTAGACCAAGGGCGCGATTCCTTTGTTTATGATCAGGTCTCTCAAAAGGATATTCCTTATATGGCTATTGGTATTCGCAAGGGTAAATGGAAGTTGTTACTTCCAGGTAGAAAACCATCGGAGCCTCACAGATATGTAATGGATTTTGGAACCAACGACTACGAACTCTACAATCTGGAATCTGATATCAGCGAACGCTGGAATCTGGCCAGTGACTACCCAGATATCGTCAAGGAGCTCGAAGCCGAGCTCGAACATTTTAAAGCAACAGTGAAATAAGATACCCTCTAGTGGGTGGGCAATCGCATTACAAAAAATAACTGTATTGAAACCAACAGCAAGTGTGTCTGGAATGGCCTTATTGGTCACTCAAGCGAATTACTAAGGAAAGAATATTACTATGAGAATAAGCCCCAAAACCGTTTTGTCTGCAGTCGCTCTTGTAATGGCTGTTTTGTCATTATCAGCTCGCCCAAACGTTATCCTGATTATGACCGATGATCAGGGCTATGGAGATTACAGCTGTCACGGGAATCCCTTGTTAAAGACACCGGCTCTGGATAAACTGCATGCAGAGAGTATCCGACTAACCGATTTCCACGTCGCTCCCATGTGCACGCCGACACGGGGCCAGTTAATGACGGGCATGGATGCTATGCGTAACGGTGCCACGGCGGTTTGTCAGGGACGATCTATGATGGGCAACGGGATCAAACTTATGCCTGAGTATTTCGCCGAAGCCGGTTATGCGACCGGGCATTTTGGAAAATGGCACCTGGGTGACAGTTACCCACATCGCCCGCAGGATCGTGGTTTTCAGGAGACCTTGCATCACATGGCTTGGGGGATTACTTCTTTGGCCGACCATTTTGGAAACTCCTACTGGGATCCCTGGTTGAGACACAATGGGTCCGAAAAACAGTATAAAGGCTACTGCACGGATATCTTTTTCAGTGAAGCCATGGCTTGGATGAAAAAGCAGAAAGAAAAGGACCAACCGTTCTTCCTCTACCTTCCTACCAACACCCCGCACGTACCTAATTGGGTCGATGAGGAGTACTCAAAACCCTATGCAGATGTAGGTACCTTCAACGGGGTGGAAGTCCCGGCTGATTTTTATGGCATGATTGCCAACATCGACGAAAACATGGGAAAACTGGATGCCTTCTTGAAGTATGAAGGGCTGAAGGACAACACCCTGCTTATTTATCTGAACGACAATGGTAGCCAAAGCCAAGCCGCCTCGGAAATCTACAACGCTGGAATGCAGGGTTATAAGCGTGGCATGCTGGATGGTGGTCACCGAGTGGGATGTTTCTGGCGCTGGCCCAATGAACTCAAATCCGACAAAGACATCAACGACCTGACCCAGGTGCAGGACATCCTGCCTACACTGGCTGAGTTGTGCGATTTGCCAAAGCCCTCTTCGGAAATCAACGGAACCAGTCTGGCAAGACGGCTGCAAGGCAAACAGTCCAAACTGGATGATCGCAAAATTGTAATTCAATATTCCAATCGCGAAGTCTCGGCTATTCGTTGGGATCATGCGATTGTGCTCTGGGATAAGTGGCGTTTGGTCGGTCCCGACAAGCTTTACAATATCGCGAACGATCCCCATCAGGACAGCAATGTGATTCAGCAGTTTCCAGATGTGGCCGATGCTATGCGTGAGCACTACGAAGCATGGTATGCCGAGGCCAGAATACGGTTCGACAAACCGCGCTATATAACCGTTGGAAGTGATACCGATCCGAGTCTAATGTTGTATGCCAATGATTGGCAGGGAGGTTATTGCGACAATCCTCCCAATCTGGTTGCCGCTGATACCACTGGCTACTGGGACATTGAGGTCGCGCAAGCAGGCACCTACGAATTTGAACTCCGACGCTGGCCGGAGTTAGCCAACACGCCGCTTAGCTCTGGTGTGAATGGTGAAAAGGTCACATCCTACAGGCCTTATACCGGATACGTCGGAGCGCGGCCTATTCACTACGCCAATATTCACGTTGCTGGATTTCAGGAAACCAAGGTTCCGGCGAAAGATGCGACCCATGTTACGTTTACATCCAAGTTGGGAGCCGGCAAAACCAAGTTGAGTACCCTGTTTTCGGATATCGATGGCAACCCGTTGTGCAGTGCGATTTATGTGAAGGTTACGCGTAAGTAGCCTCCAAAGTCTTTCTTCTTTTTCTGGTTCCCAAATTGATGATCAAAACAATAGTAGAAACACGGCTGAGAACATCTGTGGTTATGATGGTGGCGATTCTAGTCGCCTGCGCTGCTCCAGGGCATAAGACCGTGTTGGCTGCAGAGATACCGGAAGAGTTGATGGAAGTGACGGATAGAGAGGTCTATGTGAAGGAACTCGATGTACCTGATAAGCATCATCATGACCCGTCGAATATTATCAAATACAACGATAAATACTATCTATGGTACACCCAGCATCCGAAGGTGACGAACGGCTGGGAAGGTCACATTCGCCTGGCGACCTCCTCCGATGGCCTGGATTGGACCGCCCAGGGCGTCGCCATTCCTGTTGGAGAAAATGGCGATATAGATGATAAGGCCGCCATCACGTCTTATGTGGTTCCGGATGATGGGAAGTTCTACCTCTTTTACACGGCCTACGGAAGTGCTGCAGAACTGAAAGGCATAACCTATGCCGTTGCAGATACGCCAGATGGCCCATGGAAGAAGTCAGGTAAAAAGCTCCTGTGGCCCAATGGCAACAAGGAGGAATGGGACGGCGTTCACATTGACGATTCCAATATCATCTTCTTCGACGGCAAGTGGTTTCTCTATTACAAGGGGAGACCTTTTGGAGTCGCAGCCTCAGATACGAAAATTGGGGTGGCAACTTCTGATAATCTTCTTGGACCGTACACGAAATATGAAAGGAGTCCCGTTTTCCCTGGCCATGCCTTCACAACCTGGGTTCACCGCAACGGTGTAGCCGGTTTTGGGTACGGTACCTTTTGGTCTGAAGATGGGTTCACCTTTGTAAAGACCTCCGATTGGACTCCCAAAACGGTGGGGCTTTATTGTCCTGAGAATTTTGGAAATGGAATCAATAACAGCGGCGTATTCTGGGGGATGAAAGTGAAGTTCCCTGAGGACAGATGTCGGTATATTACTCGGATGGAACTTCCAATACTTGATCTTTCAAATTTGAAAATGACAGGCAAATAGGAAGTCGGATATCCTGGTGAAATGAGAAATTTAATTTATAACGAACCCAGTCATAAATGAACCTGAAATCGTCTACAAAGACTCTAACAACTATCTCTTTGTCTCTGTGCCTCGTTGCGAGTCTCCTATTATTTCCAATGTTCGTAACAGCGAAGGAGCAACCCGACGTTCTCTTCATCGCGATTGATGATATGAATGATTGGACAACCCTCTTCGATGAGGGGAATCCGATTCAGACGCCTAACCTGAAACGCCTGGCTGAACGCGGCACGTTCTTCAGTCGTGCCTACTGTGCTTCACCGGGTTGTAATCCGTCTCGTACCGCCATCATGACCGGCTACCGGCCAACTACTTCTGGTGTTTACGGTAACCGAACAGCGTGGGCGGAGATTATTCCGGATGCGATAACGATTCCCAAATACTTTGAACTGGAGGGCGGATACGCCACACGTGGAGCAGGAAAAATTTTCCACCATGGTGCAACTGGAAAGGAGCCGGAAGGAAAACCTGCTTTCCAGGAGTTTTTTAAGAAACTCGATATTCGCGGTCCTGGTGTCGGGAAAAACTACAATGGTTACAAACCGGATTCGAATCCACGTCTTGGAGCGCTCGCGTTCGATTGGGGCGTTCATGATCAGAAGATGATCGATGTCGACATGTGCGAATATGTCGAAGAGCAAATGGAGAAGTCCTGGGATCAACCTCTGTTTCTCGCAGCAGGTATCTTTAATCCCCACCTGCCATTCTACGCGCCGCAGGAAACCTTCGATCGCTACCCGTTCGAAACGTTACGAATGCCTCCCATGCCCGAAGGCGATTTAGATGATGTTGGTGAGATGGCCCGACGTATGGTGCGAAAAGAATATTGGATCTGGGATAATACCACCGCACAACCCAAAGGATCGGTGGGAAGCCTGCAACGCATGGTGCAGTGCTACCAGGCTGCGACTGATTATGCCGATCAGATGGTAGGCCGACTACTCGACAAACTCGATGCCACCGGCCGCGCCGACAACACCATCATCGTGCTTTGGTCCGACCATGGTTACCACTTGGGAGACAAGGAAGCATGCGTGAAATTTACCCTCTGGGAAAAGGCAAACCGCGTTCCGTTTATCATCGTTGCACCCGGAGTTTCGAAGCCGGGTAGTCGCATAGACCAGCCCGTCGGACTCATCGATATTTACCCGACGCTGCTTGAACTGGCCGGTCTTCCTCCTAAAGCGGACAACGACGGATTGAGTCTCGTGCCCTTATTAAAGCACCCAGAAGGGAAGTGGGTCCGCCCCGCCCTCATGAACGAAGGGCCGGGCAACCACGCTGTCCGTTCTGAACGCTGGCGTTTCATTCACTATAACACCGGGGAGGAGGAACTCTACGATCACCTAAACGATCCCTGGGAGCACACCAATTTGGCAAGCAACCCGAGCTACGCAGGCATCCTCGCCGAGCACCGAAAATGGCTGCCAGAGAGTGAAGCACATGGCGAAGCCATGGACCACCTGCTCAATCCACCTCCGCCACCGGGATTCGGATTGCCGAAGCAGTAGTGCCGATCGGGTATTGAGGTTGAGCACTAGTCGAGAGTACAGAGCTGACGTAGTTTTGGGTTCCCTTCAACGGTATCTGCCTGACACAATATGAAATATGAACATTGACCCTTTTGGCTGCCTTTTGACCCTTTTGGCTGCCTTGACCCTTTTGGCTGCCCCTTTTGGCTGCCCGGACCCTTTTGGCTGCCCGCGGAAAGCGCTTCCTAAATAGCACTAACTGCTGATCAGATGGAGTGTAGGCTTGATTGAAAAGTATTTTCCCGGCATACCATGGATGTATGAACCGACGTCGATTTTTGCAAGGCCTTGCTGTAGCCGGAGCAGCCTCAACTATTAAGCTCCCTTCCGTCTTGAGCGCACAAGATGCTGGGGAAGTACCCAAAATAAAAATTGTTTCCGTAGACGCTTATCCGGTGAGACTGTGGGAACGAACTAACCAGGGCGTTTTGCCCAAGTTTGAATCGGATTACGATCCCAGGCGTTGGGGTTACGGGGGACCCTTCTCTCAGTTGGCGGGTGCGATCATGGTGGTTATCAAAACGGACCAGGGGATAACCGGGTATGGGTTTGGCGCAGGCGGATCTGTCGCAGTCGAGATCATTCACGGGCACCTCAGGCATCTGTTGGTTGGGACCAACCCGCTCAACGTGGAAATGCTTTGGGACCAGATGTATTCCTCGGCTCTGCCGTATGGCCGCCGGGGAGTCTTTGTCATGGGTTTGAGCGGGGTCGACAATGCACTCTGGGATATATTGGGTAAATTTACCGGCCAACCGGTTTACCGCTTATTGGGTGGAGCTACAAAAGAACGGATTCCCATTTATCAGACTGTGGTGAATGAATCGGCGATGGATGCGGCCCTGGCCATGGGGGTTAAGCATTTCAAATTGCCTATTCGCGACGGCTTGTTTCATGGCAAGGAGGGAATGAAGCGAACGGTAAAGCTTTTAGAAGACGCTCGCAAGGTTATCGGTCCGGATTGTTCATTGATGATCGATTGCAGCTCTCGTTGGAACGATGTGGACTATACCATCGAAATGGCCAAACGGCTTGAGGAAGTAAAGCTCTACTGGATTGAAGAACCCCTTTCGCCGGATAACCTGGAAGGTTACGAACAATTGGTATCCAGGATCGAAAGCACCAAGATCGCCAGCGGGGAGCATGAATATACGCGTTTCGGATTTAACGAGCTGATTCGACACAAGGCAGCTGATATTCTGCAGCCCGACGTAAGCTGGTGCGGTGGAGTGACCTCCTTGAAGAAAGTGGCGGCCATGGCTGCTGCGCACGGCCTGGAATTTACCCCACACCGAGGTGGCAGCCTTTACGGGCTACCGCTCTGTTTGTCCTCCACCCGTTGTCAATGGGCTGAGAGCTTCGGAACCAATGATTCAGGCACAGAACTGATGGAAGCCATGACTTCGCCTTTCAAGGATGGACATTACTACCCTTCGGAAAAGCCAGGGTTTGGAACGGCGTTGACCGAAGCGATCGTGAAGAAGCATGCGCTTAAGTGATTAGGGTCCATGGTGTCACCACCATGGCCTTTGTAGCGAGGCTCGTGAGAGCATCGACCGATCCATCCTTGGTTGCAGTCTTTTGGAATGAGAATGAGCCTAATTCTAGTAATTGCCCGCTGAGTATTATTAGTTTACCCCAGCCAACTTTCTACTACCCATGGACCATCACCCAGAAAAACATACAACCAATAGGGTCGATGTTCATATTTCATATCCAAAATTATTTCAAAATAACCTAAGTCAGATTTGCCGACGTTAGAATCGGATTTGAGCAACAGTTCCTCATATTTCAAATCTAAGACTATTACAGATTAACCTGAGTCAGCACAGCTCGGCAACCATGCCATCCGATCCGAACGCTGGCGTTACATACTCTACAACTTGGGAGATGAAGAACTCTACGATCACCTAAACGATCCTTGGGAGCACACCAATTTGGCGAGTAACCCGAACTACGCGGGCATCTTCGCCGAGCACCGGAAATGGCTGCCAGAAAAAGAGGCCCCTGGCGAAGCCATGGACCACCTGCTCAATCCACCGCCCCACCGGGAGCCGGTTTGCCGAAGCAGTAGGTAATCTTAGTCGTGATTATTTGCGTGATTGAAATCTGGGTAACCGTTCACGGGGTATTCAAAAGGACAGCATCGGCAGATGCAAGCGTTGATCGGTGAGTCGGTGGA
>JAQBYJ010000119.1 GCA_027622555.1 Verrucomicrobiota bacterium | reverse complement strand
TATTTTTATCATTCATACACTGTGGCATATAACAGGAGTGTAGTCTATCCTAAAGATTGATCAGTAAGCGGAGCATTCCTGAAGGCGCAATGGACGCCCAACGAACTCGCGGCGATACCACTCTAGGCGATGTTGTCGTTACCAGGCAGCTGGACAAGGCGACTCCGAAGCTGTTTGAAGCCTGCGGTAACGGAACTTTCTTTCCCGAGGTCGTCCTTACGCTTCAAAAACAGGTTGGTTCTGGTGAGCAGGTCGACTACCTGAAGATTACCATGACGGATGTGATCATCACTTCGGTATCAACTGGAGGCAGTGGTGGCGAGGACCGGCTTACCGAGAACGTGTCCTTGAATTTCACGGAGGCAGATGTGGTATATACCGTTTATCAGGACAATGGCACTTCTACCGGTATTGTTTCAGGAACTGTTCAGCAAAGCGTAGGCACTCCTTGATCGGTTGGGACATGATCCGACCTAAAACCAATTCCACGATTTGGATTCTGCTGGGATTCCTCTCATGGGTTGTGATGACTCCCATTTCGGCGAGTGCGACCACCCTCACCGCCACTATTTCTGCCACCAGTGATTACGAGGCCTATCTCTCCATCTCCGGAATCGTTCCCGGATCATTGTTTTTAGACAGTTCCCAGATTGCAGAATCTCCCGGGACCGGAGAAATAGAATTGCAGACCGGAGTCATCCACTACCTTCACATCAAAGTAAAAGCCGGGTCCGATTTTCCCTCCAGTTTTATTGGAACATTTGTGCTGAGCGACTTAGGGTTTATTTTCCCCAATTTAAACACCATAATCTCGACCAATTCAACGCATTGGATTGTCAGCCGTGAAGGCTTTGGCGTGAAACACGCCTATCTGGCTAACCTGGGAGTGAACGGAACCAACCCTTGGGGAACGGTTTCTGAACTGGATCCGCTGGCCAGCTACCTCTGGTCGGAGGTCGATGCCGGAGACCACTATTTTTCTATCGCCATTTTACCGACGGATTCAACGTCCCGGCGTTTTACCGTGGGTGTCCAACCCGAATTTAACAGTATCGAGGGCATCCTGACCCAAACCCAGGGTGTTCCGTATCAACTAAGCTACCAGGATGGTCCAAGCCGGGGATTGGGCATCGCCTATCCGGGCCGAATCGGTGCGCGGTCAGAGGAAACCCTTGTCCAGGGTCCAGGCGATCTGTACACCGCTTCCTGGGCGGGATACGACTCGCCTGATTATATTTTAACAACAACCGGCAGCGAAACCTCCGCCGATATTTCCCTCAATTTCATGGTGAACGGAAACATGCAGGGAGGAGCGGGAAAAGGTGGGTTACCCGTGGAAGTTTCCACGGCTTCATCCTTGGTGGATGTTTATGTTCAAATAAATAACGAGTCCCTCTATTTCATTCGAGGCACCCTTACTGCCCGGCATGAGGTCGGCACAGAAACTCCCGGGACGGAAGTTACCGTGTCGGATTTATTTGGTCGTGACCTGTTTCCAGCCGATGTTACTGGGGATGCCGGAGACTTTATGGCCGAATACAATGTCACCATCGACAAGCTGTTCACCACTTCCGCTTATACTATTCAGGTGGGAGTTCCATTCAGCGTGAAAATGGACAATCAGGTCCTTTCCACGGCTAAAAGCGATCTTGGCCACGCTGCTTCAAAAATAGATTTTACCGGGGGCGTCAGTTTCCCGACCACAGGCAATGTCTTCAATGTTCCGGCAGGATTCACCGTTAATTCCATTTCCGGGCGGGTCGCCGATAACAAGTTCGAAGGTCCAGTGGAACCTGCTGAGGTATTCGCAGAAGGAATGTTTCTCCAGTTGCCGGATGTTGAAGGGGAGTCCAATGCGAAAGGTCGCGAGGGATGGATCGACCTGGTCTCGATATCCTCTGGAATTTCCCGCTCGAGGGGAGGATACCTTACCCTACCTCCATTGTTGGGGGACGTGGTGGTCACAAAATATCTCGACAAATCCTCACCCAAACTTGCGGAGGCCCTCAGCAATGGAAGGCTGTTTGACGATGTAGTGGTTGAAACCAACCAGGTCCTGCCCGGCGACCGCTATTCTAATTTCCAGTACCGGTTAAACGGGGCGATCGTCACCGCATACCGGTTGGCGAGTGATCCTTCAGAGTCAGTCCCACTCTAAGGGGTCTCATTCAATTATGATTATGTGGATTGGGTCTGCCGATCGTTGGACGGTGGCGGAAATAGCCAGGGCGAAGTCAACGCCTGGTGGGATGTTTCCACTGGGCAGGGTGGCTCCGAATCCAAATCCGGAGATAACAATCCGCCGTCCTCGGATCCCGTTGGAAACCAGTCGGTCGGGTCGGGAGCCTCCGCTTCCGTTGATATCTCAATCGATGATATGGAAACTCCTGCGGAAAACCTGACTGTGACTGTGTCCACCTCGCGACCTGATTTAATTGGAGAGCTGGTCGTAACCGGGACCGGTGCCAATCGCCAGATATCTTACAAAACGTCCGCGCTCCGTTCCGGATTTGGGTCCATACTGTTAACTGTTTCAGACGGAATAGATTCAAGAACCACCTCTATCCCCGTTTTAATCGATGTGGAAATGACCCCCTTTGAGGGATTTCTGGCCGCTTATTTTACACCCGAGGAAATGGACAATCCGCAGATTGCTTCGCCCATCCTGGACCCAGACAAGGACGGCATTCTTACCATCATCGAGTTTCTCCTGGGTACCAATCCCATTGAGTTTAACAAGGCTTCTGAAGCGATTAAAGTAGCCCATATCTCCGACGATGTATCGTGCAAGCTCACGTTGGAATTCAAAAAGCGAAAGGATGAACCAAGCATCCGGGGCTACATCTGGGCCAGCAACAACTTGAAAGACTGGGAACGTATGGATAGCTCCAATCCGCTTTATGAGGAATCTGGCTTGCAGGGTGAAAATCCATTGTTCGAGCAGACGACGGCTACGATCACTTTCCCGGACGTTTGTAAGGAGCCGCACTTCATTCGCTACCAGGTGCAGGACGTGTTTTGACCAGGGCTTTTTCCAGCATTCGGGTTTATTTTTAATCGACGTGTCTAAAAGGTTGCCAAGGTTGAATCTGGAAATCTACTTTCCCCCGTTTAATCTTTGAAATAACAGATGTCTGAACTAACTGGAAATTGTCTGGTGGCCCAATCGGGTGGCCCCACAGCGGTAATCAATGCGAGTGTAGCTGGAGTCGTAAACGAAGCCCTCAACTACGAATGTATCGAAGAAATATACGGAGGTCTGAACGGAGTTTTGGGTATCCTGAATGAGGATCTCATAGATCTGGCTAACGAGTCGCAGCAAGCCATCCGTGGTCTTCAATATACGCCTGGAGCCGCTTTAGGCACTTGTCGTTACAAACTCAAAAAAGCCTCCGATTTTGAAAGAGTGCTTAAAGTTTTTGAAGCGCATAACATACGCTACTTTTTTTACATAGGCGGAAACGATTCGCAAGATACTGCGAACAAAATTTCCCAGCTAGCCAAGGAAAAGGGTTACGAACTTCGTGTGATCGGAATTCCTAAAACGATCGATAACGACTTGGTAGCCACGGATCACTGCCCAGGGTATGGCAGCGTTATCAAACACATTTCCACCCTGGTTCGCGAGATGGCTTGTGACCACGAATCGATGGGGCAGGGCGACCTGGTTTCCATTCTTGAGGTTATGGGTCGCAATGCTGGCTGGATTGCTGCTGGTGCGTCGTTGGCAAAACGCCGTGACAAGCCGAATGATCCTCCTCACCTGATTTATCTTCCCGAGGTGGCTTTCAATCCAGAAAAATTTAAAATCGACGTACAACGGATTCTTTCCAAAGAGCGTTATTGTATGATTGTTGTAGGCGAAGGCCTTATTGACGCCGATGGCAACTATGTCCACACGAGTTCCGGTGCGACCGATGCGTTTGGTCACAGGCAACTGGGAGGTGCTGGAAATTACCTGCGGGAGTTAGTCGAATCAAGCATGGGGGTGAAGGCCCGCACAGCGAAGTTTGGTATCAGCCAACGCACAGCGGCGACCCACATTTCAAAAACTGACAGCAATGAGGCCATGCTAGTCGGCCGCGCGGCCGTTAAAGCAGCAATCAGAGGCGTGACCGATAAAATGGTAACTCTTATCCGCAGTGAAGCTGACCATTATGTTTGCGAGACGGGTCTTACTGATTTGTCTGTAGTAGCCAACGGAGTTAAAACGATTCCAACGGATTGGATTAACGAAGATGGGACGAGCATGAGCTTTCAATTTGTGAAGTATGCTTCACCGCTTATTCAAGGTGAGATTTCTATTCCGCATGACAATGGTCTGCCGACGTTTGCTTCGTTATCGAAGACGCGGATTTACCGATTATTGGAAACTTACCAAGCGGAGTAAGCCAACCCGACTCTTTTCATTTAACAAAAAGCCCGAGACGGAAATCTCGGGCTTTTTGCAGAGTTTTGTTACCAATTATTGTGCTGATAAACTGCGATCCTAAACGTTATAATACTTCTCCCAACCCTTTCGAACCGGTGGACCTTGCAATATTTGATTAGCGCGCTTGTTGTTTTTGAACTGCTTTTTCTTTGAGTCGAATTCCAGTGTTCCACCTACGTGCTGAGCGACCACACCGAGCAGAAATACCTGGGTCAATGGACCGGATACACTGAAAGGTGAACGGACTTCTTCCTGACCCTTACAGGCCAAAACGAAATTCATATAATGGTCTGAATTTTTGCCGGAGACCTTGGGCAGAGTAGGGGCCAGCTCGCGGTATTTCTCTTCCGGGATTATGCGAAGGGTGTCGCTGTGAGTTCCTCCGAGAAAAGTCAGCTCCTTGCTGTAAATGTATTTACCGTTTTTGCGAATAGTGGGGTTAGGTCCCATTTCTTTTGGCGTATCGGGTATATTTTCCACACCGTCATACCACCACACTTTTACCGGAGGCATGGAACCGCGCTTTGCGAAATCGAAACGAATGGTGGAAGCCTGTGGAAAGATATAGTCGTTGGGTCCATCTCGTTTTTCGGCTTCAATCGTTTCAGGTAATCCGAGTTTCAGAAAGCGATGACAGGTATCAAGAATATGGGGACCCCAGTCACCAAACGCGCCATTGCCATAGTTGAACCAGCTGCGCCAGTTGCCGGGGTGCAGTTTTTCGTTAAAGGGGTTCACCGGACGGGCCATGTTCCACAGATCCCAATCGATGGTATCCGGCGCTTTCTGTTCTTCGTAACCTGCTATGTCCCAGCCATGCCAGCGACGCGGGCTGTTCATATACATGACTATCCGGTCCACATCTTTGATCACACCCGCTTTTTCCCAGACTTTGAACTGAAAGTAGTTGGCACCGGAGTGTCCCTGGTTGCCCATCTGAGTCACCAGCCCGGTTTTCTTTTCCGTGGCCATAAGCAGCTCACACTCCTCGAAGGTATGAGCCAGCGGCTTTTCCACATAGACATGTTTGCCGCGCGCCATTGCATGCATGGTGATGGGAAAGTGCGAGTGATCGGGCGTTGTTATGCAGACCGCATCAAAATTATCGCCTTCCTTATCGAATAGCTCCCGGTAGTCCTGATAAGCCGGTGGATGTGGATATTTCTGGCGCATGTCAGAAGTCCAATCGGATCCGATATCTATATCGCAGATAGCCACAATATTCACGAGCTCAGTATCAAAAAATCCATCCATGTTGCTCTTGCCGCGACCTCCAATACCGATGAAGGCCATGTTCAGTTTTTCGCTGGGGGCTGCTCCTTTTGGTTTAGCACCTTTTGATTGGGCAACTGAAATGTTGGGCAGGAACAAAATGGATGAGGCGGCAGCAGAACTTGCCAAGAACGTGCGACGATTTAACTGATTGGTTTTTTTATTCATAATTATGGGTAGTTTTATTTCTTTTGCGGCAATGGAAGGGGTAGGTAGTCGGCTTCCCTAACCATCCATTTAGTGAGTTTAATTCTTAGATCATTTTCCAATGATTGAAAGGCTTTTGTCCCGGCCAGGTTGTGAATCTGGTTGGGGTCCTGGTTTAAATCATACAGCTCAAACATCGGGCGCGGTTGGCTGAAATACATCTGCTCATGAACGGGATCGAGCTTGCCCGCATTGTAAGCTTTTTTAACTCCCTCCCAGGCTGATTTGCCGTCCATGTCGACGGGCGCATAGGGCAACTTATACAGAGCGTTGTATATTAAAACATGGTCACGAGTGGTTACCGCACGCGAAAGATCGAGATGCTGGGTCGTTGTTGGCAGACTGGATCCATGGGCACTGCGCTCCGTGAATACATAGTCGCGTTCAACATACGCGTCGCCCTTAAGAGCTGGTAGAAAACTGACTCCGGTCATCGATTCCGGTACTGGCAACCCGACTGCTTCCAAAATCGTGGCCGACAAATCTTCACCGCTAATAAGCACATCCGAAATGGTTCCGCCTTTAGCTACTCCGGGATAGCGCACCAACAGTGGAACGTTGCAACCCGCCTCGTAGAGCGTTCCTTTTCCACGAAGAAGCGGCTCCCCGTTATCTCCCATAAAAATAACCAATGTGTCTTCCTTCAGTCCGCGTTTCTCGAGGACATCCATCAGCATGCCGAATCCACGATCAAGATCGTACAGTGACAGTAGAAACTTACGGTAGTCTTCGCGAACCTCGGGGACGTCAGGAAAACGGAACGGAAGTTTTAGTGTTGCCGCATCGAAGTCGACGTCCGTGACATTCCCGATCCAGGTTCGGTGAGTCTGCGTGAAACCGAAATAGAGAAAGAAGGGTGTTTCGTCGGGAACTTCATCGAGAAAATCCTCCAACAATTTCGGCACAGCTTCGAGGCCTTCCTCTCCTCGTGTTCTCTGGATGACCGCGTGGTCAAAGCGCTCATCGATATACAATAAGCCTGATTCCTCCAGTTGGGCCATCACGTCGGGATGTCCGGAACTTCGTCCACGCAAGTGATGGTATCTACCTGTTAGCCCAACGTAATACCCATTCTCCCTCAATACATCGGTAAAGAACGGGAACCGCCTTGGAGCGGGCTGGGTAAAGCGTGTGATGCCCAAGGCAACGGGTGAGCGACCAGTGAAAATCGATGCACGTGACGGAGCACACTGAGGAGCGGTGGTGTATGCGCGGTCAAAGCGTACACCTTCTGACGCAAATTGATCGAGGTGTGGGGTTACCGCGTCCGTGGTGCCGTAAGATCCCAAATGAGGGACGCTATGGTCATCCGAAAGGATGAGAAGAATATTGGGGCGAGCGGAAAGATGGCCTAGAAACAGGTGAATCAGTAGGAGACCACTGAAAAAATGTAGGAGCAAACTTGTTAGCGACCCGATGGATTTACCAATCGCGGTTAAAACCGCTCCTACACCTTCCAATCGAATTTGCTGATGATGTCCCACCTACAGTTCCCGGATCTTGATACTCCTGTAACTCACACGGTCGTGATGATCGGTGAGGGCGATAAATCCCTTTTCTCCCAGTCCAAATCCTTCATATTTTGCATACTTACTTTTCGCGATCAATGCGTTGAAGCTATCTGAGCCGCGTTCGTATTCCAGCACTTTGAAATCGTTCAGCCAATGCTCTACATGTCCATCCGGCTTGACGATAATTCTTCCATGGTTCCAGTCATCGATATTTACGGGAACCTTGCGGGTGGAAACTTCGCGCGCTGCTGGGATGAGATCATAAAGGGAGGCGCAGGTGCGATTGCCACCAACTCCCTGGCTTGCATCCGGATGAACCTTGTCATCGAGGATTTGATACTCGAGTCCCAAGGCCGCTTTGCCGCCTTCCGTTACAAAATATTTGATTCCACTGTTGGCACCCTTGGTGGGTAAAAATTCAAAATCGAGTTCGAATGCCCCGTATTGATCTACGGCTACAATATCTCCTCCACCCGGATCTTTTCCATCTTCATCCGCAAGCACGGTGAACGAGCCGTCCTTAACTTCCCATCCATCTTGGGGGAATTCCGGTTCACTAATTTTTCTCCAACCCTTGGTGGTTTTGCCATCCCACAACAGTTTCCAACCCTGGTTCTTTTCCACCATGGCAAGGTTATTAGGTAATAGGTTTCGGATGTAAAATCCTTCGTTCTTCGTTGGTGTTTTGACGTCCGTGTTAATGCGAATATTGCGCCAGGCAACTTCTTTGCCCAAGGCGTCCGAGTTATTCCCGACTCCATGCACCTGCAGGGCAATGAAGCCTGACGAGGTGAGATCATCGATCAAATGAGAAACAGGACTGCCGTTCAGCCAGGTGCGGATGGAAGTGCCTACACACTCAATCCGGACTTTATTCCATTCACCTTGTTTAAACAAGGTCTTGGCTTCCGGGTGTAGGTCAACCGGGTAAAGCCAACCACGGCGAGCTTCATCGTAAATGCCGGCTGTCCAGCGACGAATGGCGGTGTCCAACTCGAATTGATACCCATGTACACGTCCTTCACGATACTCAGGAAAACTGTGGCTGCGAAACTGGATTCCCGAGTTAAGACCCTCGTCAATTTTCACTTCAAGCTCCAGAATGAAGTCTCCATAATTCTTGTCCGAAGCCAAAAAGGTGTTAGGCGATTTCGGAACGCTTTTCCCTACGATGGCACCATCTTCAATTCGGTATTCAGCCCAGCCATTTTTAATGGTCCAGCCCTTCAGTGATTTCCCGTCGAAAAGATCCACCCATTCGGCGTGAGATGTATTTCCGATTATTCCGATTAACAGTATATATGCGAGGGAGCTGAGCTTTATAGGTGGTTTTTTCATAGCGATAATTGATTGAATAAAAGACTTACGTGTTGGCTTACCATCTGAAGAAAAGATTCTGCAGACCAGGTTCCTTGCTTTGGAATAATCAAACACGTGTGTGATAATTTAGAATTCTTTCTATGTTTTGGTTAATAATTGTTTAGGGGTAGGGCAAAAAGCTCAAAGGCCTCGTTGATTGAACTTAAAATCACAAAACCATCGCAGTGCCTGTGGCAATCTAGAAACGTCTATTCCGCTTTGTTTATACTAGTTCAATAGCTTTTCCAAAGGGATGGAAGGAATAACGCCAAAATGGTATAAAACTCCAATCGCCCGAGAGCCATAAGCAGTGACAGCACGAGCTTTGTGTAAGGAGCCAATGGGGCAAAATTATGCGTAGGTCCTACTTCACCTAATCCCGGGCCAATATTGAACAAGGTTGCCAAAACAGCGGATAGGCTACTTTCGATATCCAGGCTCGGTTCCATGAAGCTGACCGTCACCGAACCTAAAAGAACCGTGACACCAGCCAATCCAATAAAGAATAAGGTATCTGTTCGCAGTCGATCGGAAACAGGGCGACTGTTAAGACTAACACTCATGATCCGATTGGGGCGAAAGGAAGAACCAAGCTGTAGCTTCATACTCTTCAAAAACAAGATCCACCGGCTGAGTTTGATGCCGCCCGCCGTTGATCCTGCGCAACCGCCTATAATCATAAGCAGAAGTAGAATTTCATCCGACAGGGGAGGCCATGCCCCAAAATCAGCAGTCGCGAACCCGGAAGTTGTCATGATAGAAACAACCTGGAAGGCCGAAATACGAAGCGAATTTAGAAAAGTGAAATTGTCCCCAACAAGGAACAGGTCCAGACCAACCACAAAGGTGGCTACAATTAGAATGACGAAAAATACCTTTGATTCTTCATCCTGTTTCCAGCGGCTCCAACCTTTCTTAATGATCCAGGCATAGAGAATAAAATTAATGCTCCCCAGAATCATAAAAAAAATCAGCCACAGTTCGATACCCAGGCTGTCGAAATGGGCAATACTGTCGTTGTAAGTGCCGAAGCCACCCGTGGAAACAGTTGCAAATGTGTGGCACACCGAGTCGAAGAACGACATGCCGAGCAATTTCAATCCTACGAAACAGCTTATCGTTAAACCGAGATAAATGATCCAAAGTCGACCTGCCAGCTCCCTGGTGTGGTTGGCTAAACCATCCGTATCCATAGCAGAGGATTCGTGTCGAAAGATGGCTCGACTGCCGATTCTGAAAGAGGAAAGCAGTGCCACAAATAATACGATGATTCCCATTCCGCCCAGCCATTGAGTCAGGGCTCGCCACAACAAAATACTGTTGGAGACTTGGTCCAGGTCTATGATGACCGAGGCACCCGTAGTTGTGAAGCCTGACATCGATTCGAAGATGCTATCGACCACACTTAATCCTGGCTCAGCGAACATATAGGGGATGGCCCCGAACAAAGTACATACTAACCACCCGACCCCAACTGCGGCTATGGCCTCTTTTCTGAGCAGATCTTTCCGCGTATGTCGACCGACCAAAATACATGTAACGCCCACCACTGTGCTGGCCAACGTCGAGATCCCAAAGGCTCGTATTGCATTCATGCCACCTGCGAACGTGTAATCAATCCAACTGTAGAGCAGGCAGGCGCCTTGGGTTAGTCCAAGCAGAGCCAGGAGGCCACCAATAACCTTGATGATGATTCGGTAGTTCATTTAGCGCGTGAGCACTTTGAGTAAGTGTTTCCGAGAATTGGGCAGTACCACGGAGTATAGCGAATCTCCTGCCTGAATTACATCCTTTCCGCCTGGAATGATTACCTTGTCGTTTCTAAGAAGTGTAACGAGGCTGCTGTTTTTGGGCCATTCCACCTCCTTAACCAATTTCCCTGCCACCCGAGCTCCCTCGCTAACCGTAATTTGCACGAGTTCGACCTCTTCCGATAGATACCCGACCGAGTAAAAGTCCTTTGAGTCCACAAATCGAACCAGGTCCATTAGGTTAACCTGTCTGGGACTTACTGTCGCCAAAAAGCCAAACGGTTCAAGGTGTTGTGCAACGACGAAAGAATTGTCTGCATTATGAACAAGCGGAATAACGTATTTTACGCCTAAAGTCTTGGCCTGGAGACAGGCCATTAAATTGTCCTCGTCGTGGTTGCTCATACCTATGAAGAAATCTGCTTTCTCGATTTGCTCCTCTTTTAGAAGTTCAACCGAGCGGCCATCCCCATGGACGATCACCGCATGAGGCAGTTTGGTTGATAGCCAGGTACACACCTCAGCATTTTCTTCAATAATGCGCACTTTATTTGGCGTGTTCTTTAGGAGCATAGCCAAGGTCAGTCCGTAGTCACTCCCACCATAAATGGTTATCTTCCTGCTTTCATTGAGATGATTGTCTGCTTTCAACATCTCGGCCAGTTCCTCCACAAAGGTTTGCTCGCCAAAAAGAGTAAGGCTATCATTCGGTTCTAGGACATCGTGACCTTGTGGAATAATAACCTCCTCTCCACGATGGATGACCGCTACTCGGACCAATTGCGGAAGCGTCAGAGATTGAATGGGTGTTTTCAACAACTTGGAATCCGGAGACACATCAATTTGTTGAACTTTTATACGACCCCTGCCGATTTGTTCGCTTGTCGAGGCTTCCGGATTTAGAAAGTACTTACTTATTTCGAAGGCCACCAACTGCTCGCTGCTAAAAACATAATCGATTGAAAAGTGACTTTGATAATCGAATGTTTTTTTGTCTGATTGAATGGGTACATCTACTCGCGCAATGGTTTTGCGACAACCTAACGCTTTGGCGATCGAAGCAGCCAACAGATTTACATGCTGGTTGTCCGTGAGTCCGATGAAAAGATCAGCAGTCGCGACGCCACCATCGGCTAAGACACTTGCCTGTGCTCCGTCTCCACAGATCGTACCTACATCGAGCACGTCGTTCAACGACCCCACAACGCTCTCCGATTTTTCGATGAGTTTTATTCTGTGATTTTTATTGGAAAGATGGTTTGCCAGAAACCTTCCGGTATCGCCGGCTCCTAGGATTACGATTTTCATATGTTAAAGCTGCTGAAATGCTCGCCTCTAATGAGGTTCAGGAAATTGAAAAGGTTAAAGGTCGAATCTTCGACCAACTTGTTTCGGTCAGGATGTCGAAACGACCTAGATCAGCAGGCGGCAGTACTTCAGAAAAATATGGCTGGTCGGCAAATGTTGAGGACCCCGAATTTTTGATCGGACTTGCCTGAGTGTATCTGCACTTTTTGGGCAGTTACGCCCTCCGTTAATCATATTAACGGATTCTTCTTTGTTTTCGTTTTCCAATTCCTCTTGGCAATCGACGGCAGGATCGACTTCCCAGTCAATTTCGCACGCATGACTCGATCCACTCGTCAGCGCGATGATGGCTAAGACCGGCAAGGCCAACCGAAAAAATCCGGAGACAGCTTGAAGAAACATTTGCGGACAGCTTTTCCCTGATTAATTCTAAGTCAATAGCGCTTTCCAGCATCCTAGTTGCTCTTTACCATTTCCGAGCCCTTGCTCATCTAACCTTGAGGCATTTCATCGCTCAATCAGAAGCTTGCTCAGTTTCAATGTGGAAGAAACCTCGTTTGCGAATTGGGAGGCTATAAAATGTGGCGACTTAAAAATCGAGTCTCTCGCCAGCATCGACCGGTGTCTCGTTTCATTTTAGCCCGAAGGCTGTCCTGATTTTTTTTATAAACTTTATTTCCTCCTCAGCCAGCTCCCAGTCCGAGTAAAACAACAGCTTGCACATTTTTAAGGCACGAAATTTTATCTCTGACGTTTTCAGACGGGTACTTATCTCATTGAGATAGCTATTTTTCTCCGCCTCGGATTGGATGAGATCGAGGGTGCGTGATTTGGATTCCTGGATGTAATCTCCGATTAGCTGTTCAGACTTCCAGTTAAAACGCTCAATGTTTCGAACAAAGATTTTGTCCTCGTTCAAGGCCAGTTCATTGTCGGCGTAAATGCAAAGCAGGAATAGATCAATCATGGCCTCCCGCTGGTCCTGATTCAGGCCGTCGGCCACTTGCTTTGTTTCCCCTTGGGCGAACAATTTTTTAAGGCTGTTGAACATCTCGAACTCCCGGGTTGATTTTTTTTGAACACTTTAATAATCAGCACCGGATCACAAGTGAAGGATTAAACTGCCGGTTTTACGAAAATCGCCTGGATGGGGTGGACAGGACTGCGCGTTAAGGGCTCTCAATATACTAAGAGAACACGCGCGAATCGAATCTCCAGTACCTGCACGAAGGCTCTATACTAACAGATATCGCCTGGATCTTCTGGCGCCGCTTGATTGACTTCAGCTTGCTAAGCCGCGGTAAGAGTGAACCGTTCCCTTCCTATTTATTGGCTATTCAATCAGAGTAGTGGATTGCCTTTGGGGCTGTAGCTTTCCCGAAAAGATTAAAATGGATCGCCGTGAATTTTTCACGACGCATAGGCTCCCTGCATGCCGCCTAGAAGCTCCAGAAGCGAGGGATGAAGATAACCGACAGGATCCAAAACAGGATGCTGAGGGGCACTCCGGTGCGCAGGAAATCCGTATACTTATAGCCGCCCGGGTTGTAGATCATCGTGTTTGTCTGGTAGCCTACCGGGGTCGAGAAGCCGGTCGAGGCAGCAAAAGTGATGGCCATTAAAAGCGGTCGTGGATCGACGCCCATTTGCTCTGCGGTCGAAATGGCGATGGGCGCGAGAAGTACGGCGGCCGCGTTGTTGCTCATGGTATCGGTCATCACCGAGGTCATCAGGTAGACTACCGCCAGCACTGCCACGGGTCCCAGATGGCCAACCAAGCCCACTGCATTACCGGCGATGTCGCCTGCCGCACCGCTCTTCTGCATGGCAATGCCCAACGGCAGGATCCCGGCGAGGAGGAAGATCACCTGCCAGTTGATCGCGTGGTAGGCCTCTTCGATCCGCAGGCAGCGGGTGAGCACCATGGCCAGGCAGCCGAGTAACGAAGTAATCAGGATCGGCAAGACGTTGAAGGCGGCGAGTCCGATGACGGCGGCAAGAATCGCCAGCACGACCGGTGCCTTGTGCCGGGCCGTCACTTCCGTTACCTCGTCGAGCACAATAAAGTTTTCATCGTTTCTGAGTGCCTTGATCTGGTCTTCGTGTGCCTGAATCAGCAGCGCATCGCCGAGGCCCAACTGAACCGAGTTGAGCTTGTCACCGATTGTCTCGCCCCGCCGCTGGATCGCCAGGACCAGCGACTTGTAACGGTTGCGGAAATCGAGATCCTTGAGATTGTGGCCGATCAGGTCCGATGCCGGTGCAACCAGCGCCTGGACCAGCCGCAGGTCTCCAGACTGGAGGGTCTCGTCGTGAAGTTCGAACTCAACGTTCAGCTCCAGGCGAGCTGATTCACGAAGCTGTATCAGCTCGCGGATCTTGCCGCGCACCAGTAGTACGTTGCCTTCCTTGAGGGCCTCCCGCGAAGGCGCCCAGACCGACTCGGTCACGTGAAGGAGACGCAGCACGGTCACGTCGTGGTCCTGGCCCAGGCGACTTTCCACGACCGTCTTGCCGATTAGCGGCGAGTTCTTGCCGATGCGCAGCTCGGTGATGTAATCGCCCAGTTGGTAGGCGGCAGCGAGTTCCTGCGCTTTGCGCTCTGGGAGAAGCCAACGACCGAAAATCAGGAAAAAGAGGACGCCCGCTACGAACAGAATCAGTCCCATGCGGCTGAACTCGAACATGGTGAACGCGCCGTATCCGGCTTGATCCGACATCGAGCTGACCAGGAGATTCGTCGACGTGCCGACCAGGGTGCAGACGCCGCCGAACTGCGAGGCATAGGAGAGCGGGATCAGCAGCCTAGAGGCGGCAATCTTGCGCCGGTTGGCGATGATCATCACAAGCGGAATGAACACCGCCACCGCGGCGGTATTATTGATGAACGCCGAGATCACGGTGATCGTCCCCATGATCACGACCAACGCGGAAAAGTAGTTCTTGCTGAAGCGGAGCATCACTTGCCCGATAGCTGCCGTGGCACCGGTCTTCTGCAGACCCGCACTCAGGACGAACATGGCCGCCACGGTGACCGTCGCTGGATTGCTGAATCCGGATATCCCCTCTTCGGGGGTGACCAGGCCCAGGAGCAGGAGCGTACCGAGCACCAGTAGAGCAACAAAATCGATCGGGAATTTTTCCGAGATGAAAAGCACCACCGCTCCGAGGAGGATGATCAGCACAAGTATGGCGTCGAATGACATTGAGTGATAGGGAATTGCTTTCTAGCGGCGAAACCCTTCGCCCGCGCTGAGAGCAGGATGCGAGATGGAGTTGTTAGGGCTGAGAGTGCAAGTTGAACTCATTAACAGAAGGATTTGATGAATTTTCAGAAGAAGAATGACCGGGTTGGTATTAAGTTTAAAAACAAAGATTTCAATGATGGGGTAAACCGTGAATGGCACTGGCTAGACCCTGTTCGAAAAGCCTTCCGGAAGGAAGGTTTTCTTTTTTTTGGTTCGTAGTTCAGGCTTGAGGA
>JAQBYJ010000118.1 GCA_027622555.1 Verrucomicrobiota bacterium | reverse complement strand
CGCCGAAATAACCGTCATCATCATTATCCGACTGCCAAAGACCTCCGAAGGAATCTACCGCCACTTCATAATTATTGCGGAAATTATGGGCGAGAGTTTCGAACTCAGTACCATCTGGGTTGCAACGGAAAACCATGCCGCCCCAATAAGGAGAGTCATTCCTATCGTGATTTAAAATCTCATCCGCATATCTGCGGTCGAATACCGGATTGCCAGCGCGATCAATTACCAAGTTACCGTTGCGGTCATGCACATGCCTCCCTTCATTACCCATGCTCCAGTATAGTTTACCGTCTGGTCCATACACCACCGAATGGGTAGAGTGGCCGGCCTGCGGTTTTCCGGTTTTGGTGAACAAGTATTCTTTCCGATCTGGTAGATCGTCACCATCGATGTCGGTGAATACGATGATATTCGGAGCACAAGTTACAAAGACCTGATTCCCCAGCACACAAATTCCCATAGCCGCATCGATGTCGCGACCCTGGTAGTAGGTCTTTTGAGTGTCGGCCACCCCATCTCCATCGGTATCCTCAAGGATGAGGATGCGATCACCTTCCAATCGAGTGTCTTCCAGGCCTTCACCCCAGAAGTTCCTGACCTCGATAACCCAGACCCGCCCCAAATGGTCCACATCTAGATTGGTAACATTGCTGATCGAAGGTTCGGAAGCGAATAGGGTGGCCTCCAAGCCTTTGTAGACTTCCAGGTTATTCACCGCCATTTCCGGTGCGTGAGCATCTTGCCTTTCTTGTGAATTAACTTGAGTAGCAGTCAGCGCCAAGAAGAACAGAAGTACTAAATGATAATTACCCATTTTGTTTGTATACTTTATTATAACTTTTTTGGAGGTTATTTTATTTTAGTTCCGGGCGATGAGTGACTATCAATCAAAATTTCCAAAGGTCAAATTTCTCAAAGCTTCTTGCTTTGCCATTAACTGTATAGGATTATATTGTTCAGTTAATCACTCTAACGGCCATCACCTGTATAGATGATCTTCCCGTCGATTGGCGCTTGCGGCCAAGGAGTCGTCCCCGGGGCCCATTCCTTCGGCTGGGTGGCTCGAACTTTGCGGACTTCCTCTTTAACCCATTCTGGGGCGTTGGCGTTTTCCTGTTGCCCGTAGACCCAAGGGAGTGCCGGGGACATGAGGCGGGAAACATCGGGCATGGGGGGACGTTCGGTTCCCGCTTCGGCGACCCGTTGGGAAAGGCGTTCGACGATCTGCGGATATTTACTGGCGATGTTTTCGCTCTCGCTAGGGTCGACCGCGATATTGTAAAGCTCTTTGCCGACGAGCTTGTAGTCGCCCTTTCGGATTGCCGGAAGCCTGACGCTACCGGATACTTCGAAAATAATCTCGTCTCTGGGACTAGCTTTTCCAGCAAACAACATATCGGTCATGTCCATACCATCGACCTTGCGTTCCTGCTTCAGATTCCCTCCGGCAAGGTTAATAAAAGTATTATACAAATCAACAATGTGCATCATGCCGTCATTGCTAGTATTGGGTTTGAGTATTCCGGGCCAACTCATAACACAAGGAACGCGAACTCCGCCTTCGTAGTTTGTGTTTTTGGTACCTTTGTACGGAGCGTTCATTTCCTCGCGTAGGCCGCCATTGTCATTGGCGAAAATAACCAGAGTATTATGTCTGTAGCCATATTGATCTAGCGCCCCAATTATACGTCCAATCGCGTCATCCAGGCACTTTAGAGCAGCATAACGTTTCTCGTATTTTTCGGTGTAGCGGGGAATTTCCTCCAAGGGACCATGAATGGCATTAAAGGCCACATAGAAGAAAAAGGGTTTTTTGCCATGCTTGCCATCCTTGTGCTCGGCGATCAGCCGTACGGTTTCGTTGGCGAAAAGATCGGTGGTGTAGCCATCCTCGTAGAGCGGCTCCTGGTTCCGGTGCCAGTCGTAGACTGCATAGCGGGCAGGAGCATTGTGGGGAATGGTGTAATTGTTGTAGTCAATTCCCCAGCCGTAGTGCCCATACTGATGCATGAACCCTTGACCCAGGGGAAGATGCTCGGGTAGCCACTCGCCACAATGCCACTTGCCGATCAGTCCGGTGAAGTAGCCAGCTTCTTTGAGAGCTTCGGCGATTGTGCGCTCTTCCGTATCCAGCCCATGGATTCTTCTCGTTTCGTCACCTTCGGAGTTTCGCTCCAAGGTCAGCCCAAGATTTTTGAGATAGCTTGGTTTGCCGAAATCCTCCGACCGCCAGTCGCTCCAGGTGCGGAAAGCGAAGCGACCGGTCAAAAAGGCGGCCCGAGTCGGGGCGCAGACGGCATGGACATAGAACTGGGTCAGGCTGGTTCCTTCGTCGCGAAGCCGGTCGATGTGGGGCGTGATTTCCGGATCGAGCCCATTAAATCCAACTTCATTCCATCCCATATCGTCTGCTAGCATGAAGACGATGTTGGGTTGACTTCCATCATGAGTGGCGGCGGTGGATATGTATCCCATTTCCACAATCGTCAACGACACTAGAACCAGTTTATTCAGCATTTTCAAAGACATGGTATTTTTCTTATTCCAAAAACACTGCAGTCTCAATCTACCCGGGTAGATTGAGACCACAAGACTCTGTATATCTTTTCCGATTATTTCTTAAAACCTAAATGTGTTGGTAAGGAATATTTCTTTTGGATTTGAGTTTCTGTATACGGCATGGCTACCATCAGGATTTGTAATTACAGGAATAAATCTTGTATTGCTTCGGTATGCATTCCGAAAATTCAACTGAACAAACCAGTCAATTTTGTCAGTGATAGATCGCTCGTAATTTATCCAAATATCCCCATTTGTTTCATCAGGTCCGAAAAAAGGCCTATCCACTATAGGAAACACAGCTTCATCAAGTACTGTGATTTCATATCCTGTCGCAACCTTCTCCTGCCACCGAATAGCGCCACCAATTTCAAACCCCTTGAAAAGACCTTCTTTAAACGCGTATTTGCTAACGAGATTCGCACGCCACTTCCTTTGCTCTTGTGAGACGGTTCCATCTTGGGCCAATAGCGCGTTTAATGGGTTTATCATGTCCCCAGTCCATTCCTGCCAAAAAGTCCATGCATCCACACGCTGCGGCGCCACCATCAGGTCGCGCAACGGAGAGGTGGCCCACTTGTCCGTCATTTCAGATATGACCTTCCTATAGACTGGCGCCGAATTAGAGGTTACTGTCTCCTGCTTCCCCACGTTAAGAGCCATCGTCCAGTTTTGCGTGAAGTTTGCGACAATATCGATTTCCAAACCTTCTGCGACAAAGTCTTGTGTCGTGGTTTCACCATTATTATCCGAAAAAATCGCCTCATTCTCATCATCAAATCCTTCGAAACGATTGCTAATTTCCTGTGGAAGAATGCGCAAAATTTCGTCGTAAACATCGTCGAAGCTGCTGAGGAATGGGCGAAGATCAACACCGTTAAGCTCCTCATTCAAAGCCATTGCGTCCTCAAAAGAGTCCCCATCAAATTCGTAACCAGCCCAGTGAAACAAGCCATTCGTAATCGTCTTTGCACTGATAGGAGCAGTCGCGAACTGATTCTTCGACTCGAACCAATTTACGCGGACCCAATACGCGTTATCCGACGTTCTAAGGGTAAATCCAACATCCTCCGTTGTTCCCGTAGGCGCGGGAATTGTTTCCCCCAACACGGTCCTACGGACGCCTGACGTAGAGAAATTCTCCGATTCGTTGTAGTGTAAACTCAATTGCATATCACCCGGCAACCTTATCCAATCCTCTGGTTTGTGGGCAACAATACTCCAGGTGAACGTGTCCCCAGATAGCGTTTCTCGATCCTCTGGTCGGGTGCCCAAGCGGACAGCGTCCCGATCGAATTCACCAGTGAAGAATGTTTTGTTTCGGGTGTCTGGAGCAATTGCATTATATTCAGCGTTTGAAATAGAGTTTATCTCTGTTAATTCATCGGTTCTCCATCCGAGTAACCCAACAATATTATCGTTGAATAAAAAGCTTTGCATACTGATGACCTCTGAATCGATTTCCCTGCGATTGATACCTCCGCCGATGAGATGTTCTTCCACTCCAAAATCAGACTGGAAAAAACGATCATTATCATCTCCTCTCCAAATTGGATTCCACTCTTGGTACTGTACAGTCATGACATCTCCAACCTGGGGTAATTGGCCTTTAAAATAGGTATCAATATGTACATCCGAGGGTGATTGAAATTGGCTGCCCCGCAAATCATCTGTGACATACACGAAGGAATAAATATTCCGGCGCCACCCGCCAATGCGAGCATTCAAAGTTGATCGGATGTCTGTGTCTGTACCAATATCGATATTATGTTTACGATAACTCAAACCTGTATTATCTATAGTCTGTTGTCCCACAAAACCAGTAAGAACATGCCTGCCTAGCCATTGCTGCCACGCAACATCGTTGTCAGTGAAATTAATTTCGTAGAAGGCGGTGGCTTGAAATGCCTCCCGATCAGTCGTGGTTACATTGCGAGCGGATCCAAAGCCCACATCGTAAATTAATGCACGGCCCACATTAGGATTAGGCATTCCATTATTAAGCCTCTCATTCACATCAACAAGCATCGTTGATTGATCCGCTCCCCCGAAAGGCAGGTGTGAGTCAACCGTATAACCTTCCTTATTAAATGCTAACTCTATTCCTGCCAGACCGTCGAAGAATGTCTGGTCCAGTCGAACATTTATAACATCGAAATCTTGCTTTACCGACTGACTAAGCCCGGCCAATAATAGGTCGCGATTATCATAAATACCGGTGGTATCAATAATACTGCTTGGCCTAAATCCAGGAACATTGTCACTTGAGCTAAAAACGTTTCCGGAAAAAAATGAATCTACTAAGTTGCGTGTATAATCGGGGATCTCAGGATTTCTATTCCAAAATACTCGGTGATTTATCGCATCAACTGTTTTACCGTCACGACCGGGTATGTTACTTTCTTGATTCGTCAAGCTTTGGTGAACGGAGGCGAAATGCGCCCATACGACCTCGCTAAATGGCCCCAATGTGTTCAGAGTGTCCTGAACATCTTCTCCATTAATTTGTCCATTCACGCCGTCCACAGTCCATTTAGGCGTGAAGTTTCCATCCTCGTACCATGCTGGTGTATCAGCACCTGAAATCGCTAAAGCCCTATCAAAATTTTTCGGCTTTTCCATCCAATGGCTGACGCCATCAAAAAACGGAAGGGTGTTCACCGGAATGCCATCACCGTCTCCTTCCTCGTAATGTACTCGCAATCTCGTATTACCCAGCCAACCAACATCTTCATTTTCAAACAAAGTTGCATTCAAGGCTGCAAATCGACGGCTGTCTTCTCTAAAAGCCGGCCGTTGTTGATATTGTGTGTCTGATTCCAAAATCCCTACCCTAATGGCAAGACGATCTTTTATGAGCACGGAATTGTAGTCTACCGTGGCGCGGTAGCTCCCGCGTTCCCCTAAACGTAACGAAGTTGCACCGAAAACCTCGTCCATGACGGCTTGCTTAAGCCCGTTATTGATGACGCCGCCGGGAGTGCCAATACCGAACAAAAGTGAATTGGGCCCTCGATTAATCGTGACTTCTGATGTATTGTAACTGTCAAACGGTATACTAGTAAGAAAAAAGTCTCGCGTTAGGGTTGCCTCCGCAAGCCCCCGAATCCGCTGGGCGTCTTGAGGTCTTTCTCGAGATTCTTGGTTGTGCACCGTATTGTGGTCTCCACCTCGAATCACAAAGTCGGCAAAATTTCCCTGGTCTCCTGCAGCCACCTCTGTATTCAAAGCATAGGAAAGCAACGTGGACGCATCGACCGCATTTACATCTTCCATGAAATCGGAGGTCATCACAGAGATGGCCGCTCCGACATCTTTTAGATCTGTTTTCAAACGAGTGCCAGCCAAGGTGGCTGTAGCTAAATAGCCACTTTGTTCTTCGGCGGGGATGTAGAATCGAGATAATTCCACCAATTTTTCTTCCGCCTCATCAGGCTGGCCGCTGAGACCTTGCGAGGCGGTTATTCCAAGCGTAAGCGCGGCAACCAAAGTTTTGTACCAATTGTTCTTTTTAGCATTCATATCAGTCTCTTCTGTGGGTTTTTGTTCTAATTCCGGGGTTTTGAGATCAAAGATCTTCGTGATAGCATAAACACCAGTTTTTCCGTGTTGAAATACTTCGAGCGAGGTCTCCGCCAGCATGAGACTGAAAGCTTCCAAAGGCGTGTAAGTTCCTTTTATCGATGAAGTCCTTACACCTTTGACCAAGTCGGCGGAGAAGATGAATTCCACGCCCGCCTGTTTTGCCGCTTCCTTCAGGGTATTTATGGCATACCCTTCGGACACGTCGAAGCTCCGTTTCTCTGTCTCCGCTTGCGCGGAAACCTGTTGGCCAGTGAAGCACAGCACTAAACAACATAAAAAAACGAACCATAGACTGCTTCGACGATACGCCTGGAAAGCCATAGGATGATGTTTGATGGAATGTCATTAGAGCGTGGTCTTCACAGTCTATGACGAAGAAGTTATGTGTAGGTTGTTAAAAAAAGTTATAAAATTTTTCATTCAGTAAGTATTTAATCCGAATGAACGTAATAGCGATGTGGGTACGGATGACCTGGGATGCATGTTGATGAATGCCGCATCTCAAGTGAGATTGCAGGAGCTGTTGCCGGGAGCGCCGAGCCCCAGTTCGGCAATAATGGTAGTGATGCCAAGCTGGGGCTTGGCGTTCCCAGAAATATGCAACTAAACCCGCTACAGTTTTACGAAAAAGCATCATCGGTTTAATACGATGAATGGAGAATAATGGTATCTTCGCCCTCCCTTTGGATTTTCAAATCCATCGACAATTGTAGCAGTTCCACAAAGTGCTCTACATTAGCCGATCTGAAGGAGGCAACGATTGGAAGCCTGGCGAGGTCGGCATCGCCTATAACCAGATGCGTTTGATTGCGGCTGTTAAATTCCTCAATCACTTCGGAAAGCGGAGTGGAATCGAACTCAAACATCTGTGGTTTCCAGGACAGCAATTGATTCATCTCGCCTAGAGAGACGTCTTTAACTTCTGTCTGCAGGACCTCCTGAAGCGAAGGCTCTCTTCGGGTAAAAGGCACTTCGGTCATCTGGCCAACGACCAGTTCCTGCTTAAACAACGATTCATCGTAGGACATTTCGTCTTCTACCACATTTTCAATCGGCAATTCAGTCACTTGAACTTTGCCCTCCGTCACGATGACCTGAACAGAATGATCCGTAAGACGCACATTAAAAGCGGTACCAACTGCGCGGATGTCGAACCCTCGAACCCGAACAATAAAGGGCCGGTTGGGATCCTTGGTTACACTGAAGTGAGCCTCGCTGGAGACAAGCTCCACGCGCCGAAGCGCTTTGGTGTAATTGACCTTGAGTGCCGCACCCTGGTTGAGCTCAACAACGGATCCGTCGGGCAGCTCATGGCTTTCGTATGCGTTGGCAACGAGATTGGTTGCAACGAATTCCGACTTTCCAGGGGCCGTTAATGAGGTAAATACGACAAAGCCTAGAATAAGAGCTGCTGCAATACCACTCATCCCGCCCCAGAAATATCTGGGGTAACGGTGTTTCAGCAAATCCTGGTTGGGCTTTTCGCTGTGCTCCGGTAACCATTGCGCCAGCATATCCAACTCCTTCCAGGTCTTCTGGTGCTTTTCATACCATTCGCCATGGCGAGGGTCGGCAGCCAGCCAATCAAAAAAGGCGTCCTGATCTTTGGCGGTGAAGCCTCCGATCTTTTTCGCCACCCAATCGGCAGCTTCGCGGTCGATGCGTTTTACATCGGGTGATTCAAATTCGTTGTTTTTCATGGATATGTTTCTGAAAGAGTTTTTCTTTTTGGTTTGTACTGTAGGAGGGGGTTTATCCCCCGATTGCTGCGATGCCCGGTTAAGGAATCGCGGCGTAAAGCCGCTCCTACAGTTTTAATGAAATTATTCATCAGTCTTGGCCGTGCTTTCTCATATACTCCCCACACTTGGACAGTCCGATGGCGATCTGTGCGGATACGGTGTTAAAGGTGATACCCATTTCAAAGGCAATCTGGTCATAAGTCATGCCATAGACCTTACTCAGAGTGAATACACGTCGGCAGCGTTCGGGCAGGGCCTGGATGGCCTCGGTTAAAATTTCCAGCTCGTGATTGCGGGAGACGGTTTCCTCTATGCTCTCGGCCTCATCGAGCAGGTCCATGGCTTCCTCATTCAACAGACGTTGATTGAATACCACTTTCGATCTGCGGATGTGATCCAGGGCCAGGTTGCGGGCAATGGCGAAGAAGTAGGCTTTGGGAGATTTGAGTTCGCCTTCCTCCTTAGCTCGGAGGACCCGGATAAGCGCTTCCTGAATGAGGTCGTCGACATCAATCTGTTCAGAATACCGGCTATTCAGCCAGCCCCGAAGCATGGGTTCATGAGGTCGGAGGTGCTCCTTATACCAAAGGGATTGTTTAGATTCTTCCTGAGTCATGGAGTTCGCGTTTGCTTGAGTTTAGAGGTAATTAAATTGAATCATATCGCAATAGTCATACCTGCATTTCTCACTGGATTGTTCCGAGGAACGGAGTGATGACATGACCGAGCGCGAAGCGAATCGGACCAATGTCGGGCTTGACGACTGATAGGTGAGGAAGCGCACATAAGTGCGTGACCGAGCCGAGATGGAGGTTCCGAGAAGCAAGGCTTCGACAAGACCGGATGCGAAGCAGACCGGAACATACACGGCATGTCGGCCTGAAGCTGGGCTCTACCGAGCTCCTGAGGCGACACCTCAACGAGCGAAGCGAGAATAACAATCGTACGTTTACAGACTGCAATTTACACAAAATTCCTAAGTATTTTTTCTTCATTTGTTTAACTTTTATTTGAACCCATCTGATGAGAAGTGCAGGTTATTGGTCGGTGGATTTCTGAATACTATAGACCCCGGACTGCTGGTGCTGAACGACAACGAAGACAGAGTCGGCTAGCATCATCTCGAAGGCATCATGAGGCGTGTACTTTCCTTTAATAGCGGGCGTTCTAAGACCTTGGACCAATTCCGAAGAGAAAATAAACTCCACCTCCGCCTGGCGTGCCGCTTCCTCAAGCGTTTCCACTGCCAGCCCCTCCTCGACATGGAAACGAACGATCTCACCTGAGTCGTTTGGCGTACAGCCAGAAAAACCTGCGGATACCATCCACAAACCAAAAATAAGACCCGACCAAATCCAACCTCGGCCGTTTGCATTTAAAACAGAAATGTCTTTCATATTGCATTCACGGGAAATGGTTCCCTGCTTTAACAAGACGAACGGGCCGACGGGAGGTTATTATAGGGAAATCAAAAAAGTTTTCCTGGATCTCTCCTTAGATTCGATGCAAAGGTTACGAGCAATCGCACATGGAAGGAAACCTGCTGGCCAACCAGGCCCGAAACATCGCCTCATGCGGGTACAACTCTTCAAGGAACCATTCGTTTTCCTTTTTATCAAACTGTGGCATAAGCGAGCTGTGTTTCAGTATATTCAGACAATCCGACCTCGCTGACAATTGAAGATTTCATCACCATTGAGTCTGGCTTAACTGTTCAAAACGAATGGCCGTCAAATTACCCCTAAATAATTGTTCGCCTTCCCGAGTGTACACTTTCGATCGATCAATATTTAGAACTTGTATATAACATTATTTGGCTATTTAACTCAATATTACTTATTTACTCTCCTAATGTGGCCACTTAAAACAAAGAAAGAGATAGCAGCGGAAATTGCAAATCGTTGCCGCGACCTGAGATTGGAACAGAATCTGTCACAAGAAGAGCTGGCCAAGCGCTCCGGTATTGTTCTACGCACCTATCGACGCTTTGAGCAGGAAGGAAGTATTTCCCTGGAGCGTCTGGTTGGCGTTATCCAATCACTCAACCGCATTTCCGAACTGGAAACCATTTTGCGGCCCTCCCCTTTTGCAGATCTCGATCAAATAGAAAACCCCAAACCCGCCCGGAAAAGGAGCCGCTCACGATGAGACTCATCATACGCTATCATGGGGAATCGGTAGGACGGCTTAATGACGACACCGGCGAGATGCTCTTTCAGTATGACAACGATTTTCTCCGTAAGAAGATCGAACTCTCACCCTTTTACCTCCCCATCCAGCAAGGAGTGGTCACAACGCGAAGCCCCTTCGAAGGAAACCTCCCAGGTCTTTTTGCAGATTCCCTCCCTGATCATTGGGGAAGGGTTATAATGGATCGAAGACTCAGAGAAGCCGGCATCTCTCCGGAAAACGTATCGATTTTGAAGCGGCTCGCCCTTGTTGGTACCGGCGCCTTGGGGGCATTAACGTATCACCCCGAGGAAAGCTCAGATAAGAATAGTTTCAGCAACATCAAGGAGGCCATGCAATTTGCGGGGGCAGTTATCGAACAGATCTCGGGTAATCTTCCCGGATCTCGTATACTCCATGAAGCAGGAAGTAATCCCGGAGGCCGATTTCCCAAACTCCTGTTCGGTTGGAAGGAAGACAGTGAGCAATTGATGATTGGTTCGAATGAATATGAAGAAGGCTATGAACCCTGCATCATGAAACTGGATATGGGAAAACAAATGCCGGCGCACCATAGGAATTTGTGCGAGAAAGAACACCGTCTACTTTCAGCTGCTCGACTAGTAGGAATCAAAACACCGAATCATTGGCTTATAAAAGGTGAAGATAAAGAAAGCGGAGCTTACGCTCACTTGATAGTTCAGCGCTTTGACCGCGCAGGCAAAAATAGAATCCATACCCACACATTCGGTGGAATTACTCACCAGCTGGCCGTCCGTTACGGAAGCAGTTATGAGGACTTGCTACGTACAACTATGGCGCTCTGTAAAGACCACCGCCAGATTGTTCAACAGTATCGCAGGATGGTCTTCAACGTCGTTTCCGGAAACCGTGACGACCACGTCCGAAATCACTCTTTCCTTCTTAAAGAGTCTTTCGAATGGATTCTTTCACCTGCTTACGACCTGACACCTACACCCGAGAAACCTGAACACGCATTGAGCATCAACTCAAAGTGGAATTCCATCTCAGATTCCGACATGATCGAAGTTGCGGAGCTGTTCTCAATCGACAAACCAACTCAAATAATCGAGCAATGCCGAGATGCTTTCGGTGAGACAAAGATAAGTTAGTCTGGAGTCAGTTAAGTTTCGTATGGAAATTCGACAGACCCACAGTGCGTAAAAAAAGAAAACGGAAAAAACTTCCTGGTCCTGAAACCACTAGGAGGGAATTTTCTTCAATGACTCCAGAACTGTCTCCTTTACTTCCTCCCAATTGAGTTCAGCAAGAGTGATCGGATCCGGTTCACTTTCCGCATCTTCAAACCAACTCAAAGACTTCATCGCCATGAATCTTTCGCCTGAGGGATACTTTTTTTCGAAGCAGGACAAAACTGAATCCAGGGGCATTACAGATAATATCGCCACTAAATCATAGAAGTCCTTTTTGGCGCCCCGATTGGTAATCGCGGAGATCTTCGCTGCGGCTATGTCTTCGATGGACCAAAGCTTGATTCCACCCTCAACAACAAGGTCTTTTAGTAAAACATATCGGTGCCTTAGAATATCCACCTTGATTCCGTTTATCAGGCAATTCAGTGAATAAGCCGCTCTCCCGGTAACCACTAGATCGAAATGCGGCTCTAATACTTCCAATACATGGTCGGTGCTAAAATCATTCGGTGTGAAAAAATCAAGATCGACTGACAAGCGGTGCCCCAATTGCAATGCCAGGCTGGTTCCACCGACCAAAGCGAAGTCTTCAAACGCCGGCAATGGCGCCAAGGCTCTTAGTAAATCCAGTGCTTCTGGTTGGATAGCTTCGTAGCGTAACACTTAAAATTCTCCTTTTTTAGGCCAAAATAAACGCTGCAAAAACTCACGGTCTTGGGATCCAATGATCGACAAAGAGGCAACTCCCGCCTAATCCGTTCCTTGCTGTATGTCCTTTGAAGTTCGAGGAAGTCAGACATCATTCCGCGAGACAATACCCGCCCGATGACAAACCGTGCATGTTTATCTTGATCAATGGATTCAGGGTCTACATCCCAAAATAGTTCTTTGGAAAAATTCATCGATGAGCAGTCAGTCGGTTAATTCAACTCAAAGACTATGTCACTTCAACGCTTAACTTGGGGCCCTTTGCACTTGACCTCAACGTTGCATACTTCGGCGAGCGGAAGCACCCTGTTGGATATACTTGGGTACTACCGGTATTTAGTTTCCTAAAGAAACTGCACGCTGGAGAAATCCTCTAGGCCAACACCGAGAAATCGGCTAAGGACAAATAGAGAGTGACTACAAACACTACGATTCCGATGCCGACCGGCTTGGCCCACTTCCACGGCGTCAGATCGACATCTCCTGAATGCTTGTGCTCCCAATCCTGAGGCAAGGGTTTCGCTTTGCTCATGACAAATTGGAAGACCATGAGAAGCGCAAATACGAGCCCGAGGAAGTGAAAGTCATGCACCTGCTGCGCCATTCCGGTAAAGGGTGGTACGAAATAGCCAAGAACGAGTATCGAGCAGCCCACCACCAAAGCCATGTTAGCTGCCGGGGCGGAGGCACGTTTGAAAAGGAATCCAGCAAGCACGACTGAAAAGATCGGAATAAAATACAGGCCGTTCATCTTTTGCAGGTATCCGAATATACTGTCTTGTCCTGCCAGTAGAGGTGCCGTGCACATGGCTAGAATCGCCATAACCGTTCCCACGAGTTTTCCGTTCCGAATCACTTTGTCCTCGTTCGCTTCATCGTGTTTGATCCAATGCTTGTAAACCCCCAGCGAAAATAGTGTGGCCGTGCTATTTAGAGCCGAGTTGAAGGAACTTAAAATCGCACCCACCATCACCGCTGCAAAGAAACCTGCCAACCAGGAGGGCAGCACATTGCGAACCAAAGTGCCGTAGGCTTCATCAGCCCTGAAACCGGCTTGGTCCGAATAAAGATGAAAAGCGATCATCCCTGGTAATACGAGAATGATGGGAGCCAGCACTTTTAGGACACCGGCAATCAGCACTCCCTTTTGCCCTTCCTTGAGCGAGGTCGCCCCAAAGGTTCGTTGAATAATCTGTTGATTGGTCGTCCAATAAAATAGGTTCAACAACAAGACACCGGTAAACAGCGTACTGAAAGGGACCGAAGACTTGCTTCCGCCGATGCTGTTAAATTTTTCAGGATGGGCCTCCTTCATCTCGCCAAGCGCCTGGAAGATACCTCCATCGTTTACCGCATATAATCCGAAGACCGCGATCATGATACCCCCGACCAATAATCCAAATCCATTGATCGTATCCGAGACCGCCACGGTTCGTAATCCACCGAAAATCGCGTATATGGAACCTAGGATTCCAATGAACCACACCGTCATCCAAAGCACGGTCGTATCGCTTTGAATCCCGGTCAGCTCTTTAAGATCCAAAATCCCGGCCAATCCGGTAGCACCGGTATAAAGAATGATAGGTAACAGGATACCCGCATACGCGATAATAAAAATGATACTGGTGATCGAACGAGTCGTTCCATTGAAACGTCGCTCGAGAAATTCGGGAATCGTGGCAATTCCACTCCGAAGGTATTTGGGTAAAAAGTAGAGAGCCATCAACACCAGCGATGCCCCGGCAATCACCTCCCAGGCCATAACGGCAATACCATCCGTGAACGCCGCTCCATTCAATCCCACCATCTGTTCCGTGGAAAGATTGGTCAGCATAAGCGACCCGGCAATGAAACCGCCCGTAAGCGTCCGTCCGGCCAGAAAGTAACCCGTGGAGGTCCCGTGGTCGTCCTTGCGCGTCATCCGCCAGGTAATCAAACCAACTAAACCGGTGAAGAACAGAAAGGTAACAATAGTCATAATGGAGCTTGGAATGGAGAGTTCAGCCAGTTGTCTACAGGCAATAGTGCGAAGGGGTCAAGTTTCGCATACCCAGCAAAATTAATGAGCTACACCAGATCTTTTTCTGTTCCTGGAATTGCCACAGCAATGGGCACATCCTGTCAGACAAATGCGTACAAGCAAAAGCCCTCACGGTACCCCTACCGTGAGGGCTTTCGATGAACAATTACATTACAAACAACTACAACAATAGAAACTAATACATAACTCAAAACTACAGGTATTAGTCAGAAGGAACTACCCTCTAATAAGATGACGTCTGAAAGGCTGGATTCCACTAAAGAAAAATGAGAGAATTTTCCAAGGCCTCTCAAATGATCGGCGAAACCGAGGGCTTTCCAATCAGAGAAAGTTCATGATAGTTCATAAAAAGTCTCCCAACATGCGATGCAGCCATGGGATTCTTTCTGCGTGGAAGTCTGAGGCATTTTTGCTTCTTTTTTCAAACTCATCTGAATCGGACCGCTCGGCGATCGGTCCCTGGCTTGGATTTATGTAACTTAGCTAGGGAGATTTTGCCAAAACCGCCGCAAGGGATTTACCCCGCCCATTCAGTTAGGGCATAACTGAAAGCGCTGGGAGTCTCGACATTAACGCAATTGATCTCCGACTTCCCACAGACAAACAGGTAGGGCGGGTGCGTCCCCGTCGAACCGTGCCGGAGCCTTGTGCGAAGGCTGGCACAGCCGCCGAACGTCCCGGAAATACACGGCACTGCGAGGACGCAGTCGCCCTACCCATCTCGGGTTCAAGGAAAATTGGATTGAGCCATTCGCTCGACCAAGAGGCCGGATACTCCCCGCAGATAAAATCACGCCCATGCAGCCATCCACGACTCAACATGCCTTGACTGTACTTATGGGAGAAGCTAATATAGTGCGGCGTAAATAATATAACATAAAGATTGATATCCCCATTGGCACTGGTTTAGGCTTTGGTTCATGAAAGTCGCCCCTGCGGTTAAGCTTACCTCCGACCAAAAAGCCCTGCTAAGCAAGGTTGCCAAGGGCAGATCGGTCTCCGTCCGGTTTTGTCAGCGGGCGAAGATAATACTCCTGGCCGCGCAGGGGATGCAAGACATTGGGATTGCCCGGGAACTTGGCCTCACCCGCCAACTCTCGGCACGATGGCGCGAACGCTTTATCCGGCTTGGTATTGACGGACTGAGGAAAGATGCCCCCCGTCCCGGTCGCAGAAAGAAATTTTCGGCGCAGAAGATCGCGGCCATCGTCAGGAAAACCCTGGAGCAAAAGCCCGCCGATGCCACCCACTGGAGCACACGCACCATGGCTGAATCGGCTGGGATTAGCTAAACGGCGGTCCGGCGCATCTGGAAAGCCCACGGTCTGAAGCCTCACCTTGGCCGCACTTTCAAGTTGTCCAATGATAAGC
>JAQBYJ010000117.1 GCA_027622555.1 Verrucomicrobiota bacterium | reverse complement strand
CCACCGGGAGCCGGTTTGCCGAAGCAGTAGGTAATCTTAGTCGTGATTATTTGCGTGATTGAAATCTGGAAAGTGATTTGGAAAACGAAAATACTTTATTCTCCAACAAATTGATTCCATAAACCTGTATGGCTGAAAAAGAAGAGTTCGAGGTTTGTGTGATTGGCACCGGGGCTGGGGGAGGAGTCATGATGCAGGAACTGACCGAAGCGGGCTTTAAGGTAGTGGCGTTAGAGCGTGGGCCTAAGCTGGATCAGTCGCACTTCATGAGCGACGACGAATTGTCGATTCAGATTAGAGACGAACTCTTTTCCCCTGGACAGCTTGAGACCTGGCGGCCGGACGACAACAGCTCCGCACTGCAAGGGAAATTCAACAATCTCGCCTATTGTGTAGGTGGAACGATTACTCACTGGGGCGCCTGGACCTGGCGGTTTCGTGAAGATGATTTTAAGGTGCTATCGAAGGAGGGTCCGGTGGCAGGAGCGAGTTTGACTGATTGGCCCTTTGGTTACGACGAGATGGAGCCTTGGTACGAAAAAGCGGAATGGGAAATGGGTGTATCTGGTTCAAGTGGCTCTAATCCGGTAGAGGCTCCGCGGAAAAAGGGGTTTCCCAATCCTCCTCATCCAGACACGGCTACGACACCTCACGTGAGACGGGCTCTTGAGCAGCTCGGCTACCAACATTTTCCGGTTCCGATGAGTATTAATTCACGGCCTTACCACGGGAGACCGGGGTGCACCTATGGTGGGGCCTGCGGTGGTTACGGTTGTCCCATCAGTGCAAAGGCCACGACTCTGGCAATACAGATTCCGAGAGCTATGGCCACGGGCAATTTGGATCTTCGTGCAGAAGCGCGTGTGACCGAGATTGTGATGGGACCGGATGGAAAGGCGCGTGCAGTTCGTTACATGGATGCCGAGGGTAGGGAGCATGAAGTCCGAGCCAAACAGGTCATTATGTCTGCCGGTGCCATTGGTTCTCCGCATTTATTGCAGATGTCCCAGTCGAAGTCTTTCCCCGATGGACTGGCGAACTCCAGCGGCCAAGTGGGACGGAACCTGACTTATCATCACTTTCCTCTCGTTATTTACACCCTCGATCAACCGACCTTTAATTTCACTGGGATCGAAACCTTGGTTGCAACCGATGACCTTCACCCGAGTGACTCGAGCCGCGGTTTTATTCGTGGCGGAGTGATCACGGACGGAAATCCTTTCGTGAAACAGCCACTGGGTTACTCACTCGGTGCATTGAACGGTCATCCCAAATTGCAGCGTTCCTGGGGTTCCAGTTTGAAACAGGCCTTGCGGGATTTCCCAAGGTCCGCCCAGCTAACCGCGATTCTCGAGGACTTGCCAATGGAATCCAACCGCGTTGAATTGGATCCGGATGTGCGCGATGAGCAAGGCTTGCCCGCTCCGCGGATTACGCACGGGCAACATCCGAACGACCTGGCCATGTTCAAGTGGTTTGAGAAAAAGATGTTTGAAATCGCGGGACAAGCGGGAGCGATCAATAGCTGGGCACCAACCAGCTCCTATCGTCTTGTGGATGAATCATCCGCCATGCAGGGAAGTGTTCACATTCACGGAACCTGTCGCATGGGCGATGATCCCTCGAAGTCGGTGGTGGACCGTTGGTGCCGAAGTCATGATGTATCCAATCTATGGATTGTGGATGGCAGTTTCTTCCCCACTTCCAGTGGCTATAATCCCACGCTCACATTATTGGCCAATGCGTATCGCGTGGCTGACCATTTCATAAGCGAAGGTAAGAAAGGAAATATTTAATGGAGCAGTTTTTCATAGTCGACGACGGCAGAGCGAGGACGCTCTTGCCCTACCTAAAGTGCCTGGGGAGGGTAGGGCCACTGCGTCCCCGCAGTGCCGCTGGAAGTTTAATGGAATGTGACGATTTCAAGATACAACAATTTTTGATTTGGTAACCAATTATAAAATACAATGTCTCAATATACTTCACCCAAACGACCCCTTTCCCGACGAGATTTTCTCGGCCAAAGTGCGATTTATGGAGGAAGCTTTCTTGCCATGCTCAATCTGCCGCGACCGAATGCCTTCGCGGCGGCGCATGCCTCCTCAGAGCCAGTCAGTTTTTCCACTAGCCAATGGCGTACCGTGGAATCCATTACCGGTCGTATTGTTCCGACGGATCATGAGCCGGGTGCGATTGAGGCCAACTGTGTTAACTTCATTGATAAGGTGCTCGCGAATGAGGACCAGGGGCAGAAGCCTATTTATCAGAACGGCCTGCCCGGATTGGACGCCGTTTCACAGGAACGATTCGACGCGGTATTTGTTGACCTCAATGAAGAGCAGCAGGATGAGGTGCTTGCTTCATTGGAATCGGGCTCACCCCCTGGTTGGTCTGGCGCGGCAGGCTCCTCCACGGAGTTTTTCAATACGGTGCGGGCTCACACCCTGATCGGTTTTCTTTCTGACCCGAAATATGGTGGGAATAAAGACCACGTAGGTTGGAAAGTAATGGGATATCCCGGTCCGCGTCACCACGCCGGTGGATTTACACCTGCTCAGATGCAAGGCAAAGCACCGATCAAAGCGGTCTGGGAATAAGCGCCGAATATTGAGTGGTCTACCGTGTACCAAAATAGGGATTTAGAAGGTGGGCCGTGTTGTTTTAATGTTTGAGAAAGTGAAACTATGATTCAGTTGTGAAAGTTCTAGTAACAGGAGCCTCAGGGCGGCTGGGCAGCAATGTCTGTCGAATGCTTAAGGAAACAGGAATTGAGTTTCGTGCAGTCGATCGAGTACCTGCGGATACGGTAGGTTACGAGGTTGAGAATCCCGATTTACACGATCCGGTAACCTGTCACGAGATTTTGACCGGGATAGATGTGTTGGCGCACTTCGCCAATCATGCCAATTGGAATAGCACCGATCCGGAGCGGCTTTACAAAGAGAATGTGACGATGAATATGAACCTGTTTCAGGCCGCGGCCGATGTCGGTTGTCATCGTATTGTGTTTTCCAGTTCGGTTCAGGTGCCGGATGGGCAAATGCCTGTTAAAACCCGGATGGAGCATCCAAATTTTCTACCCTACATTCCCATGGACTCGGATATGCCGGCTATCCCAATGAATAGCTACGCGCTGAGCAAGCTAGCGGCTGAAGATGCTCTGGAATATTTTTCGAGAACGAAAGCCATGACCTGTGTGGTGATACGGTATCCACTGCTGATTGATTCTCAGATGCTAAAAGCTGGAATGGATCAAGGGGGCATCCCGCGAGGGAATTGTTACGACGGCTTCACTTATTTGCCGGTTTACTCGGCTGCTGAGGTGGCGGTGAAAGCGATGACGGCTGAGGTCGACGGCTACCGGAATTATTTTGTAGCTTCGAAAGATAATTTAGAGCAGCAGCCTGCCCGAGAAATTATAGAGGCGGAATTATCGCACCTGCCCTGTAAGAAGCCAATTGAAGAGATGGATTCATTGGTGGATTGCTCGAAGGTGGAAGCAGAACTTGGTTGGCAACAACCTCAATCGATGGCCGAATCATTTGAAAAATATGGCTCCCTAAACGCTGTCAGACCCTATGAATAGAATATTAATTTCATTACTAATTGGCGTATGCCTTGTTTCGGTACCCTTGTTTTCAGTAAAATAATCTAAGGGAAGACCTGGCCGAAACTACCAACCTCGAGTCGAAGGATCCAAAGCGTGTATAATCCATGAAGGCTCTTTTAACCAAGTATGTCACCGAGGGTCGAAGTACGCCAGGTGCTATTCAGAAAAACGACGGCCCCGACCGGTGGGCAGAGCTGGAGTGGATGGATTAGTATAAGCCTCATTCGAGATTCTTCTGTAGTATTTTGATCGAGATTAGAAAGCGTTAGTAACCTAGCTTTCTTTTTTCATTCACCTTAGCGTTCGAATCGTGTCTATTTGTTTGAGAACGAATCTTTTGTTACTCCATGAAAACTGCCCGCAGAACATTTTTAAAAACCTCAGCCGCTGCTTCCACAGGACTGCTAATAGTGTCTTCCTCTGTATTGGGAGATGATAAACGACCTGCCCCCAGCGACCGTGTTACCTTGGCTTGTATTGGGGTGGGGAATATGGGGACGAATAATTTAAAAGCATTTCTGCAGGATGAACGTGTTCAGGTAGTTGCAATTTGCGATGTGGATGAGAAGCACCGGGCTAACGCGCTTGAACTCGCGAAGCTGAAACCGTCGGACGGTTACGGAGACTTTCGACAGGTTCTTGAGCGGAAGGATATAGATGCAGTGATGATCGCGACACCCGATCACTGGCATTCCTTTATCACCGTGGCCGCAGCGAATGCGGGGAAAGATATCTACTGCGAAAAACCTCTTGCAGCGAGTATCCGCGAAGGGCGCATCGTCTGCGATAGCATCGCGAAGAACAAACGCATCCTCCAATGTGGAACCTGGCGGCGCTCCGGAATCTACACGCGCTGGGCATGCGAGTTGGTCCAGAATCAATACATCGGTGAACTGAAAGAAATCGAAGTGGGCGTTCCCGGAGAGTTTCGAATTCGCGGTGGCTACTCGGGTTTGGAACAAGCAGAGGCAGTACCCGATCATTTTGATTATAAGATGTGGATGGGACCAACGGGCGACGCTCCTTACACTGCTGCCAGGTGTCATTTTAATTTCCGTTGGATTAATCAATACGCACCGGGCTATATTACAGATTGGGGAGTCCACTTCCTGGATGTATCGCAGTGGGGAAACGATAGCGATGACACCACACCCATCGCAGTAAAAGCGATTGATGTCACCAAACGTAATAAAGGCATTTACGATGCGGCAGAATCATTCAGGATCGAATACCTTTACAAAAACGGTGTAAAGATGACCATGTTTTCCACCACCGACACGGAGAAGTTGGGGATCAAATTCATAGGAGAAAAAGGATGGGTATTCACCCAGGACAAAGTCTTTAAGACCTATCCTGAGGAACTACGTGTTACCCGAATTAAAAACAGCGACAAACGGCTGTACGTATCTACAAACCACCACCGGAATTTTATAGATTCGGTTCAGAGTCGTCATTCTACTGCCGCTCCGCCTGAAGTCGCTCACCGTGCAGCTACTTGTTGCCACTTGGGCACCATCGCTGCGGAACAACTTGGAGTTGAACTGAAGTTTGATCCCAAAAATGAGCAGTTTACCAACAACGATCTAGCGAATAGTATGTTGAAGAGGCCGATGCGGGATTCCTGGACACTATACAAGATTTAGAGAGTTCCAAATTTTTCCTGTGAATGTGGGAGCATGGTCCTCTCTATTTCAAGGAAGTTGGTTGACAGTTGACGCGATTGAAAATGGAAAGCCAACACTCAGCATAACCGATTTTTGTAGAGCTCTATGACCACCAGAGTGACCCGTCGGAAACACAAAACATCGCAGACAAACGGCCAACCGTTGTTGAAAAGCTAATCGCTCAGTTTGACAAAGGGTGGAAGGGGAATTTGCCGGGGAGGTAGAAGTGAGTTAAATTTTATTGGAACCGCAAAAAGCACAGAAGACGCAAAAGAGGTATGGAACTGTAGGAGGGGTTTTACACCTCGATTGCACAGAGGACGTCGATAAGAAATCGCGGGGTAAACCCGCTCCTACAATTTGGAATGAAAATGAATACATTTAAAAAACAGGTACTAACTCTGTTCGGGTTAATTCTTTTATCTGCGGCTGTTGCCTCAGCTGACGTGCCTCGTCCCCTTCGACAAGCTCAGGACAGGCCGAACATCGTGGTGATCCTATGTGACGATCTTGGGTATGCGGATGTCGGATTTAACGGGTCCAAGGATATTCGAACGCCGGAGCTGGATCGACTGGCGGAGAGCGGAACGATTTTTTCTTCCGGCTATGTGGCACATCCGTTCTGTGGGCCAAGCCGCATGGGGTTGATGGAGGGGCGGTATCCGCATGAATTCGGAGCGCCGTTTAATTTACCCAATCCAGGGTTGGGTATTGAGGATTACAACCGTGAAGGCATTGATGTGGTTGAGGTCCTTATGAGCACCGTGCTTCAGCAGGCTGGTTATTTCACAGGTGCGATTGGTAAATGGCATATGGGGATCAATCCGCAATTCCATCCAAATATTAGGGGCTACGATTCCTGACGGAAAGGAATTGGATGGAAAAGATATCTGGGACGATCTCCTGGCAAACCGTAATCCACGCGAGGGTGAAATGATTTGGGTCCTTCGTCACAAATTAGGTTTCAGCGAGGTAGGGGTCGTCGGGATCAATGGAAGCTTCGTCGTAAAGGCACGGGTCCCTGGACGTTTTTCAATATGGAAGAAGACATTGGTGAAAACCACGACCTCAGCACTGAGCATCCCCAATTGCTGAGATCCATGATATCAGAAGTGGAGCTGTGGAGCAAAACTCACACCGAGCCGCGTTGGTTTTATACGGCGAAGGAAGGAGAAGGGTGGAGGGCAAAGGATATGCCCTGATACGAAGAGACCTTTAGTTTTGGGATAGATCAACCAAAAGCTAACTAAACCAAATTTCGATTTGTCTTTTTAAAAAGCTCCGGCTTGCAAACTACACCGGATTTGTCCCTAAAGGAGAAACTATGTTTCTACAAAGAATACGCTGCGTTTATTTTCTTGTTGTAGTGGGGTTGTTCGTTCGAATCGAGGGCCATGCACTTGAGTTAGCCTCGCCGTTTTCAGAACATATGATTCTGCAGCGTGAGATGCCGGTTCCGGTTTGGGGCTGGGGAAAGTCTGGTGAAAACGTAGAAGTTTCGATTGCCGGAATATCTTCGACTACTGAAGTTGGAAAGGACGGTCGCTGGAAAATGACCTTAGCTGAACTTCCGGCAGGAGGACCTTATGTCTTCCAGGCTAAAAGCGGAAGTTCGGTCATTGAATACTCCGATGTTCTGGTTGGGGAAGTCTGGATTTGTTCCGGTCAATCCAACATGCAAATGGGTTACAACCAGTTGAAAGATTCCGAGGCTCTCCTCAAGGTCGCCAAAAAGCAGCCCATCCGGTCGTTGGAGGTAAAGCGCAATGTGCGTTTTACCCCGCAGGAAAAGTTCTCCGGCCATTGGGTTGTAGAACCATGCAAAAGCGCGGTGGGCTTCATGTTTGCTTTAGAGCTGCAGCAGGCACTGGGAGTACCCGTCGGCATCATAGAGGCTTCCTGGGGGAGTTCATCGCTCGAAGGATGGCTCCCATTATCGATGACGGAGCAACTGCCGCATTTCAGGCGTGAGATGAAGGCTTTTGAAAAGTTTGATCGTGCCGAAACTGAGCGGCTTATTGAAAAGGATATCCGGGGTGAGACGCGGGAGCGTGAAGATGACATCTATATGCGGACCCGTCCGAACATTCTCTACAACGCCATGCTGTATCCTGTGGCACCTTACGCAGCGCGTGGACTTGTCTGGTACCAGGGTGAGGCCAATTCGGGTACACTGGCACACATGCGTCAGTATGGGGAAACACTGCCCCTTTGGTGCAAGCATCTACGGGAATTGTGGGGACGTGATGAGTTTCATTTTCTGGCGGTGATGCTTCCTCGTTATGGCAGAGTAGCAGCAGGCTCCCCATCCGAATCTGCTACAGCTCCGAACGCCTATAGCTGGGCTTGGTTCCGTGAGGCGCAGCAGCAATTGCTCACGTTGCCTCATACCGGCATTGCCAACACTATCGACCTTGGAGATAAGAAAAATATTCATCCGAAAGACAAGGAACCTATTGGAAAGCGGTTGGCTTTGCTGGCGCAAAAACAAATTCCTGGCAGTAAGGTGATCGCTTCTGGGCCCGTCCTGCATACATTTTCGAAAACCGGCGACAATAGTTTGCGGATTACCTTTCTTAACGCTGAAGGCTTACACACAACGGATGGAAAGTCTCCGCGAGAATTCTGGGTTGCCGGGCCAGACCTAATCTGGCTACATGCGCGAGCTGACTTGGAAGATGAGTCGGTTGTATTGCGTTGGGAGGGAAAACTGAATCCCGTAGCGGTCCGCTATGCCTTTTCGGCTTTCCCCAATGTAAATTTGGTTAATGGAGCTGGTCTTCCCGCCATGCCCTTCAGGACCGATACTGACAGGCCACCGGGATACGACGATGAACCATCTCTGGTTGCCGATAAGCATCGGCGGAAATAGGAAGGTTTTTCAGTTATTGCTTTTCTATCCGCAGGTTTCTCCAGACCATATTCCGATATTCGCTTATGGTGTCATAGGAGGAAATGCCCAAGGGAACGGATTCGACTATTTGACCGGGGCGTAAATTGAGTTGTCTGTCCTTGGTGTTAATTTCGATGATTGATTTTCCATCAATCCAACATTGGATATGTTCTTCAAGCACACGAATCTTGAAATGATACCAGCGTTCCGTTGCGAAGGACATTTTCAGTGTGGTTTCATTAAGGTCGGCTGAATGACCATCGATGTTGGAGATGCCAACTACCGATCCTCCCCAACCGCCAACAATCCAGGTGCAATAACGATCGCCTACTGGAATGGTGAGGCCGAGGAAAAAATCACTGCCCCATAGTTTCTGAGCATCCAGTTCGATCTCATAATTGGTCCGGGCAGGTGGATCCTCAGTCCAGACAACTCCACTCAGGTAGGATCCCAATCCGGTATTTAATACGCCTTCCCTGATATCCAAATCCCCCTCAAATGCAAACGGAGCAGCTTTCCATTTGCCCAGATCATTTTCCTCAAACATCGCTAGCGTATCGATAATCGTCACGCCGTTGTTTGCCGAAGCGAGATTCGCTGATAATACGGTGGCAATCAGTAGTATGGAAAGGAGTCGCCGGGATTTCATCTGTTTATACAATCTGGCTCCTGGAGTTTTGTAAACTACTGCAAGTGGTTTTCTACTCAGAAAGGATCTTTAGTCGTTTTCCGGAATAGCCAAGGACGTTTCCTTCTCAATTGATTATTAGGTTGAAGGCAGCTGGATTGAGAGTGAGCCTAAGTGCTACCGTTCAAATCGAACTTCTCCCATGAAACGGATCATTTATTGCATTTCCTTTTTTGTCCTCATCAACGCTGTCTTGGCCAAAGATGTCCCGACGGATTCCTTATTCGATATCGTGGCCATTCGCGACTTACCCAGTCTTGAAACAAAAGTCATTCACGATTGGAAACCGGCTGCCAAGGATTCCGCTATTCGGCAGAAACTGGTTTGTTTCTGGCCTATGAATTGAGCTACGCAACCAGGGTTTGATTCTTTCTGCGGGGAAGTCTGAGGCATTTTTGCTTCTTTTTTTCAAACTCATCTGAAGCGGACACGCCGAGCGGTCCCTGCCTTGGATTTATGTAACTCAGGTAGGGCGGGTTTACCCCGCCCAAAGAATTACGCCCCCCGATCAAGTCCGGAATTGGCGGCTTTACATCGTCAATATTTCTATCCAGTTTGATGGTTTCGGAAAGCACGACCCGAGCTAACTTGGTCGGAAGTTAATGGTTCCGAATATAGTCCCCAAAAATATTGTATGAAAATGATAAGAATATCGATGATTCTGGCGACCCTGTTCGGGTTTGCGTTTCCGCTAATTTCGAAACCCTTGGTCTACGAAGGCGGTGAAGGAATCGGGAAAGGAAAGCATATTGTTTTTATCGCGAATGACCATGAATACCGGTCAGAGGAAACCTGTCCCGCTCTTGCCAAGATACTGGCCAAGCACCATGGTTTTAAATGCACGGTAATTTTTGGGTTGGACGAAAATGGTGCGATCAAAGGCGGCGGAAGGGATATGCCTGGAGTAGAGGCGTTGAAGGACGCGGACCTGCTTTTCTTATACGCACGTTTTATGGATTTGCCGGATGAACAGGTTAATCCGCTGGTTGAATACTTTGAGCGTGGTGGTCCCGTTGTCGGTGTGCGGACATCGACCCATTGTTTTAATGGACAAGATGGCAAATGGGAGAAATTGAATTTTAACTACACCGGCGAAGATTACTTCGGAGGGTTAGGTGAACAGATTTTCGGGAATACCTGGCACAAGGAGCGTGGTCAGTCTCACTACGGATCCAATCATGAAATGGGATGTCGGATTACACCCGACGCCTCCGCGAAGGGTCATCCGATTCTTAAAGGAGTGAAAAGTATTCACGCGTATTCGGGTGCCTATAAGTCGCAACCTCCAGCAGATGCGACGCCGCTCCTGGAAGTTCAAGTGCTCAACACATTTCATGCGAGCAACAGTATCAATACTGAGAAACCAATCGTAAATGCGGGTTGGTCTCGGGATTCCTATGTAGCTCCATCTGGAACCAAAAAGAAAGCCCGGGTCGTTTACGCCTCCTATGGCGCGTCTGAAGATTTGCTCAGCGAGGATGGACGCCGATTCCTGGTAAACGCGTGTTTATGGGCCGGTGGTTGGGAGAAGAGGATCAAACCGAATTTGAATGTAGATATCGTGGGAGGCTTCCAGCCCAGTGCCTACAATAATGGAGTAGGAATCAACGGAGTTAAACCACAGGATTTGGCAGGTTGGGACAGTCAAGTGATGCCAATCGGTGCCGATATCGGAGGCCTTTCGGATCCAACCACGGTAGCCAAACTAGGTCGCGTGATTAAGAACCGTCCCGAGCTTCGTGCTCGCATTGCCGCCGAACACCCCGAGTTTTTCGTTTCGGGCGGCCCGCTCGAAGGCAATTGACACGGCAGGTATAAATACAGCTTTTCAGCGATCGGAAGGTTGAGTTGCTCCAGGTAACACTGTTACCCGGGCGTCCTGCCTTGGAATAGAAGTAAATCCTCTGGATGAGAAGATAAGATTCGTTCACTTGGAAAAGAGGAAGGCCAAAGGGCAGACGAAAAGAATTTCCCGGGTTGATTTTCAATTAGCCGCAACCAAGTATAACCTCATGAATCATTTTTTCGTCAATCTGAAGCGTTTCGACGTACCTCGTTCTCAAGGTGGCGTTTGTCCAATGGATGATCCGGCTCTATGGATCGAATCTGTATTGGAGGAATGCATGCAAAATAAACTGGGCGAATTATCTGAATGTAAGTTGATCTTCTTTCTACCTGAATCGCTATTGATTCCTGCTAATAGACTGCTTGCTCGTTATCCACTTTCTGAGCGTCGGACCTTATCCATCGGTTCCCAGTATGTTTATAGAAAGAATATCGAGGCCGGCAAGAATTTCGGCGCATTTACCACGAGCCTTCCGGCGAAAGCGGTGGCTAACATGGGCTGCTCGGCATCGCTGATTGGACATTCTGAAGAGCGCTTGGATAAATTTACCGTGCTAACGGCCTACGATCCAGGAATAGAAGAGATTCCAGAGAGACTCGCTCATGCCAATGGCGTGGTAAATGAGTTGATGGCTGAGGAGGCTCGATGTGCCTTTGGCGATGGACTGGATGTCGTTTTGTGTATTGGGGAGACAGAGAAGGAGCGTGGAGAAGGGCCTTTCGAGACGCAGCAAGCGCGAATCGAATCTGTATTGGCTGCTCAGCTCGAACCGGTATTGGCTCTTTTGGTAGACGATTTTCCAGATGCGAATATGGCGATTGGCTATGAACCGCGTTGGGCAATTGGTCCAGGTAAAACGCCTCCGGATTCTGGATACATCGCGTTTGTCGCTGACTTCGTCAAAGCAACGTGCCGTTCGAAGCTAGGCAAGGAGTTGCCGGTCGTTTACGGCGGTGGTCTGAAGGAAGAAAATGCCGCCATGTTATCAGCGATTTCAAATATCGATGGTGGTCTGATCGCGTTGACGAAATTTACCGGCGAGATCGGTTTCGAGGCCAGCGGCTTGAAGGCGATTATCGAAATGTATACTGCGAATAACCGCTAATAGTTTATTTATCGCGTCCGTGTGTCACGGCATCCTTATCGTTGGCCGGGGGAAGCCCAAGAGGTCAGCCCGACTCCTTTAGGCTTCCCGACCATTGAAAAAATGAGTTATCTGGCACTATGAATTTAAAACCATACACTGGTATCTGGCCCGTCGCTCCAACCCCTTTTAATGAGAATGGAGAGGTTGATTATGAAGGAATGCGTCGTGTACTCGACTGCATGATCGACCAAGGTTGCGATGGCATCTGTATTCTTGCGAACTTCTCGGAGCAGTTTTTAATATCTGACGAGGAACGCGAATCGCTTACGCGGCTTTGTCTGGAGCACGTTGCTGGTCGTATTCCTGTTATCGTTACTATAAGCCATTTTGCCACCGATATTGTCGTTACCAGAGCGAAACTGGCTAAAGAGCTGGGTGCTTCGATCGTGATGATGATGGCCCCTTATCATGGAGCGTTATTGAAAGGAACTCCGCAGCAGACCTTCGAACAGTTTCAGCGAGTCGGAGCGGTTGGCATACCCATCATGTTGCAGGACGCGCCTCTATCGGGAGTAGATTTGCCGGTGCCTTTGTTGGTCCGGATGGCTATGGAAATTGAAATGGTGAAGCTATTTAAAATCGAATGTCCAAGAGCTGCGGACAAATTGCGAAATTTGACTCAAGCAGGGGGAGATGCAATTGAAGGGCCTTTCGATGGGGAAGAGGCGATCACTCTACTAGCCGACCTGGATGCCGGTGCAACTGGCACCATGACCTCTGCTTTGATTCCGGATCATATCAAACCCATCGTCACTGCACATCTCTCAGGTAATCGACAATTAGCGGTTGAATGTTACTCACGGGTGCTACCAGCAATAAACCATGAAAACCGACAATGCGGATTTCTCGCCGCAAAGGCTGCTATGGTGGAAGGGGGAGTAATAAAATCAGAATTTTGCCGTCATCCAATTCCGCCGCTTCACCCACAGACTCGTGCAACCTTGATCGAATTGATTGCTCCACTGGATCCGGTGGTGCTCGCCTGGGGAAAATAGAATCCTTTAGACTTTCCCCGTTGCTTGCTTCGGGGTTTCAAAAATAACTTTCATCAGTCGTTGTGCTATCCCGCCCGAAGGGTGGGGCGAAAGGACCTTGGGATACTCCGTGGCTTGCCGCGGGGAGTGGTCCTTTTGAGCGGAACGACTTCATTGATCATTCGTAAAACTGCATGCCTTCGGAAGAAATACATTTGCGCCCGGATGAAGCTGTTCAACTATTCATCCAAGACAATCGGTTGATTGGGATGCTCACAGTGGATGCCCAGGTAATGTGAGAGGAAATCCAGAGCAGACCGACCAGGCGTCCGCTGCCCTGATCAAGGATTTGGAATCCCGGGGAATGTTGGACGATACGCTTGTTATCTGGGGGATGAATTCGGAAGTACCAACTACTGTCAGGGCAAGATGACCAAAACGAATTTTGGCCGCAACCACCATCCCCGTTGTTTAACCACCTGGATGGCGGGCGGTGGCGTAAAGCCGGGCTATACCCATGGCATTACCGACGAATACGGCTACAACATCGAGGCGGATGGCGTGCACGTACACGATTTCCACGCAACCCTGATGCACCTTCTCGGCATCGACCACGAACGCCTCACTTTCAAATACCAAGGCCGCTATTTCCGCCTTATGGACGTCCATGGCCAAGCCGTAAAGGAGTTGCTCGCCTGAACGGGTCAAATCCCATTACAGTTCCGGTAAATTTTATTCCTAAGCGTCACACCGAAATAGATTGGTTCTGTAAACTTGAACCTTCAGTCAATACGTGACGTCATTTGATTTCCCGCCTGCTCAAGGTAGGGCGATGGCGGCCCGCCGCGCCGTTTCTCAATACGGGATCAGGCTTGGAACCATGATAACAGTCAAAGCGGCACTGCCAATTCATTCTAAATAATTAACCTGTCCCTATTATTTGCGCCCCACCGCCTTGCCGGTGATGACCTGGGAGACCTCCTCGTCCTGCCAGACGACCGCCGGAAAAGAAGGCTGAAAAGGGTCAAGAAGGCTGAAAAGGGTCAGCCCTTGATGTTTGGTGTATTGTATAACAGGGCTGAAAATGAACAGGGCTGAAAATGGTCAGCCCTTGATGTTTGGTGTATTGTATAAGTTGGGATTGATGGATTGACATTAGTCTTTTGGCTTTCGGTGTAGACGTTGTCACATTAGGCTAATTTGTTTAATTTGTTCGACCGGGATCTCCTGGCAAAACAATTTGCCGTTTCAGTACGTTGTCAAAAACGAATGTATCACGATCTGTTTTAATAAATATATTTCGAAACCATAATACCAAACATCAAGGGCTGACCCTTTTTGCTCCTTTCTTTTTGCTCCTTTGACCCTTTTTGCTCCTTTTCCAGCCTTTCTTTTGAAGTAAGCGACAAAATCTTTGCCGGACATCTGCTTCACACCGCGACCTCGATGATTTCTGAGTTCTTGTCTCCAGGATCTGTGTCAAATTCTACCTCCAAACAACCTTCGATAGCTTCCAAGATATTCTCTTTTAGTTCTTCTTTTGTCTCACCTTGGGATATACATCCCGGGATAGCGGGTACTTCTGCCCAATAACCGCCTTCTTCGGCTTTATGGACTATAACTTTAAGTTTCATGGGTCAGAGAGTGGCAAATAATTGGAAAAATTCAATCTATTCATTTTCGTCCAACGCTAAGCTCGTGAATCCCGAGTCGCATACCAACGAGCTGCGCAAACCCGCGTATGCTCGGGATTTAACGGAGCGTCTTGTTTCAACAAAGGACATAGATCATGCTACGATGATCTACGATCCTTTAACTGTTCTGCTTTACTTTCTTGGGTGTAATTGGCCATCTGAACCTACATAATCTGAAAAATCAGGCTTGGTTGATAATGTGATAGGCAGACCTCTGTCAGCTACTTCTTTGATGACCAACATTGATTCTTTGGGAGGTTCTGCTAATGCAGCTTCTCGATAATACCATACTGTGCCTTCATCGTTTTTTAGTTTATCTAGACGATTGCTTAGATCGGGTATGGTGGAGGTATGTCCATCAAGCAAAATCTCTCCAGACTGTAATACGCTGATTTTTAGAATGATACTATCGTTGGATGGAGCGTCTTGTTCGCTTGTTGTTTTCTCCATTGGGCGGAGTTCTTCAGGTGAAGGTAATCGATCTGCGGTCTCGCCAAATCCATAAACCTCAAGACCGCCCAACGTATCGCCGTGTGCAAAGACGAACGCTCCGAGCGGCGGGGATTCAGGTCCGTAGAGGTAATCCGATAGAATAGTCATTCCGGTCTTCCTGTCGGTGTGTCGATCTCCAATCTGAAAATCAACGCTGGCACATCCGCAACCGCACACTCCGGAAACGACAGCTTCATCAAGTTGGCCGAGAAAGCGCTCTGCCCCCGGCTCTCCATGCTGGAGCATCCACCGAACGAGGACTCGCTCTTGTTCTGAGAGTGGGCGCGGAAATGTCATCTATACTTTTTTGAAGCGAACGCCGAAGCTATGAATGGAGTGCGGCGAAGCTGCACGGAATTTCATAGGCTGACTTGTTA
>JAQBYJ010000116.1 GCA_027622555.1 Verrucomicrobiota bacterium | reverse complement strand
GCCAGGTAATTATGATTGGTTCTTTCATCTAGTTTGGAAGACATCGCTAATCCAACCCGTGAGTAGCCAGCTTCTCTCAAATGTCGGACAAGTATCGACATATTTCGAAATTGATGATTCATCACTACATGCAGGTTCGGTTTTACCAAAGAATATCCAAAGGTTATCGAAGAAAATTGTTTCATATCAAAATCCAGACGTGTATTGGGGTTGATTTGCGGTGCAAACAACAGACCCGAGATACTTCTTGAAGAAAGAATTCTTGCTGCAGCATTCTGGTTTAACTTGGGTTGTCTTAACCAGAACGTCTCTAATTTGTATCCCAATTGGTTAGCACGTTGTTGCGCACCCATAAAGTAGCCTACTTGTTGTCCACCATACCAGCCGTTTTCAGTGGGATAATTAGTGACCCAGGCAAGGACTCCTTGAAAAGAAGCCGGTTTCTTCAGTTGGCGGTAGGCAACAAGAGACGAAAGCATTGGATCTGGATGATAGCCCAGGTTATCGGCAATCCCTTTGATTCGGATACGGGTTGATTCGGGAATCGAAGGATGATCTCGAAGGGCTAGCGAAACAGTGACTTGGCTTACCTTCGCTTTCTTAGCAATTGCAGATTGGGTTACTCTGTGTTCTTGGGGCATTTTGGGCTTGTTGTTAGGAGAATGGTTATCAATAACTTGCAGATTATTTTCTGTCCGGAGTTTAGTATGTTTTTCCGATGCGACTAATCTGTTTTTTTTAGTGGAAGTGAATTGACCTTATTTGATGAAACAAAATTCCACATTAGAAAGCAAATCTACTTATTAGTAAAAGTAGCATTGTGTTTGCGAAACAAAATTGGAAACCAATTCTTCGCTGCAAAACGAATTTAACTGTAAAAACTTCACCTTGCCCCATTTCTTAGGAATACCCTTTGTTTTTTGAAAATTCTGTGGAATTAAGAATTCACATTTTTGTTTATAAGAGATATAAGGTAATGACCTAAATAACTGATAATAAAACCTGAAACCTATCTGCATGAAAAATACTACTCAATGTCTACTCATAAGCGGTTTAACTCATAAAGTGACATTATTGAGATATACATCGAAAATAATCCACTTGTGCTCGTTGTTGCTTGCTTTTACAGCAACATCGATTGCATGGGCTCAGTCTGATGAATCTGGTGAAGTCGTAACCTTAAAGCCTTTTGAAATTTCAGAATCACCTGAAGGCGCATATAATATAACAAACACGACCGTAGGGACTCGTTCGAATCGCGATCTTACGGAAATCATTCAGACTGTAAATATTTTGACACAAGAATTCCTTAAAGATATAAATGCCATAACTTTGCAGGATTCCATTCAGTATGTTTCAAATACTAATATTAGGAATAGTGCCAATGCCTTGGCTCCTGGCGATGCTTTACCTGATGCGAGGATTTGAAAATAATAGTGCCTTTGTTGACGGTGTGGAAGTCGGGACCTATCGTCGCGATATGGTAGGATATGACCGGGTTGAGATAATCAAGGGTGTACCTTCGGCCGCTTTAGGCGGAGGTGGCAATTCCGGTGTGATGAATTTCATATTGAAAAAGCCGGTTTATGGAAAAACTGGTGGCAGTTACCGGGCAATTGTTGGGTCATTTGCTCATTACCGCGCGGAAGTGGACTATAATTTTGAAATTAATGAGGCTGTAGCGGCAAGAGTGGTTGCGGCCTATTTCAAGAAAGGAGAATTTCTGAAAGATCTAACTGGCAGCGGCACTCGTATCTATCCTTCATTGCGTTGGGCCATATCCGATAAAGCGGAACTACTGTTTAATGGGGAATATCTTTTCAGCGACCTTCCCATCGGAGGATTTGGCACGGGTTTTACCCTCATGCCCGCAAAGTTTCGAAAGCTTTTTCCAGCATTAGCCTCCGATGACGACCCCATTACCGCGTTGGATTTGGATTGGGGCATGCATGTAAGCCCAGGTGGGTCGAGTGGGCACAAAGACGATACCCTGGTATCTAAATTTCAATTCAATTACAATATTTCTGACGATTTGTTCTTCCGGCAAGTTTTGCAGCATCGTAAAACCGATCACCGGAGAACTGTTTTTTGGGGTGGAGGGAATATATTGACCTCGGCGGATACAAATCCGGCGGATCCTGGCAACTTGCACGGGATATATAAAAGACTGGGTTACAGATGGTTTGAGTCGGAAGACGATGTTGTATCCTTTGTGGGGGATCTTGCCTGGGAACCCGAATTTAAGATAGGGAATTTTGACCTGCGTCCAATCACCCAGGTTGGATATAGTTATACGGAATCCGATTCAGATGGAGTTCGACGGGCCTATACGGTCAAGGAAGAACTTCGGTATTTTAATTTAGCGCATCCCAATTTTAACGCCTACGAGAACCACAGTGATGCATTGGAAGACGGATATACCCTTACGCAAAACTCCATTTCTTCCTCGAATAACTGGAATGTTTATATTAATCAGGAATTAAAAATGTTCGAAGACCGTCTTCGGCTGTTATACGGGTGGCGACGCTCTTATTTCGATAATAGTTTTAAAAACAGGTTGACCGGTGACATGACCAATAATGAAGGTACGGCTGCTCCCTCGCAACGCTATGGTGGAAGTTTTCGCGTTTCCGAGAAATTATCATTCTATGCATCTGGTAGTGAGCGCAATGACGGAACGAGGACAGTTCTCCGTTTTCCAGCCGGATTGAGCCCTGATGATCCAAGAGTTGGTGAAACCATTTCCGCTGACTCCACTATAGAATCTTCGGATATCGGTATAAAAGGGAGATTGTTAGAAAATAAATTATATTATTCTCTTGGCTACTTCAAGATTCAAAGAACGGGAACGACGACAAGCGAAAGTAGAGATCGAGAAACGCCTCCGGGAAGCGGAAACAGTACTATTGTAATAGAAACGGTCTTCACAAACGGAGACACTGTAAAGGGTTGGGAAGCTGAATTAATTGGTCAACTAACGGAAAAGTTTTCGGTCAATTTCTCATTTGGAACAATGGATTCTCAGCAACCGAATCCAACGACCCCAGACCCGGATGATACTCGTCCTATACGGTTTGTCCCCGATTGGAGTGCTAATGTCTTCGCTAAATACAACATGAAAGATGAAAATGGAGACGGCTTTGGTATTCGTGGTGGAGTTTCCTTTATTGGAGAGCTGGACCGCTATTCATTGAGCAATTTTGGGGAGCGTCCTCTATCAGAAACGCAGTCAGTTGTGGACTTCGGCGTGGATTATACTTTTGGAAAGTACAGGGTGGACGCATATGTAAAAAATGCTTTTGACGATACATTCATGACTGTGCGGGTGAATACTCCCCGGCAGATTGGGGTATCTTTATCCGGGGAATTTTAATAAGGTTTGTTTCTAAGGCTTAAGCCAATGAAGGTTATAATTGAACAGAGAGCCCAAGCTTACGATGATTCTCTTTACCGAGCTTCGTATGTAGAGAACGAAGGTCACAACGGATTTGAGCTATTAGGGCCAAAACAAATCGAAGAATATCGTGAACAGGGATATCTGGTTCTTCGTAATGCACTGGATAAACAGGCAGTTGATTCAGCAAGATTTGAGCTGGAGAATATGGCCAAAAATGATAAACCCAATTGTCAAGCGGTAATACCCCTCGATATATAGCAGCTTGAAAGTCAAATTAGAAGATTGGTCCAGGGAAATGGAGTTTTCAAGAAATCAATACAGGGACTAAAAGTAATTGAAGGCGTGAAAAATATAAATCCACTGAAAACATATTTTGTTAAGTTGTGAAAAATGATACGGAAACAAAAGAGCAGGCTGACGCGGTCATTGACAGCGATATTCATGTTTATCCGTCTGATGCCAGTCCTTTGAAGCCCTTCATACCTGAAAATCTGCAACTGGCTCTAAAACTGGCTATGGATACCCAGCCATGGAATGGCTATCAGAATCCGCACGGAGTTAATCGGCGGGATGTTGAGTGCCTGGATGCAGGAGACTTGGCCAGGCTTCACCTGGATCTACTGGGAATTGCATATGGAGTCCTGCAGCCGCAGCCTGGCATGTATGTAGGTTTGATTCACAATAGTGACGTGGCCAACCAGTTATCTACGGCCTGGAATGATTGGCAGCACGAATATTATCTTTCCAGAGATTCCCGTTTGTTGGGATCCGTCTGCATCAATATCGGAGATCCCGAAGCGGCCGCCCAGGAGATAACGCGCGCAGCAGGTAATTTCCGGTTTGTTCAGGTCGTCGTTCCGGGAGAATCGCATTTGTTATATGGTCATCGCTTTTATGATCCCATTTTTTCAGCCTGCGAGGAAAATAACCTGGTGTTTGCTTTACATCCGGGGCAGGAGGGGGCGCTCGGTTCATCAACTCCCGTCGGTCGGCCTTCCAGTTATTTCGAATGGCATTCCACACTCTCCATCACCTATCAGGCTCAGTTGGCCAGCATGATTAGTGAAGGGCTGTTTGAACGCTATCCCCGCCTAAGGGTATTACTGGTAGAAGGAGGATTTGCCTGGATGCCGCACCTGCTTTGGCGAATGGATCGTAACTTCAAATCGCTGCGCCCGACCAGACCCCGATTGCGCCGGTTGCCGAGCGAATATGCCTCTGATCATGTCTGGTTCACCAGTCAACCGATGGAAGAACCTTCAGATAAAAAGCATCTTCTTGAGATATTTGACATGGTGAACGCGGAAAACCGTCTCTGTTTTTCAAGTGACTTTCCGCATTGGGATTTTGATGATCCGCAACGGGTTTTCCCTTCCCAGATATCTCCTGCCATACGCCGGAGGATTTTGTCTGAAAATGCTCTAGAATTGTATTCCAACCGATTGTCCCTCTCGCGTTAATGACAGCGCTCCAAACTGCCAACCGAATTCCATTTACCATCATTCGCCATGTGTTCCTGTAAAACTGGTAATTCCGCGATTGTTGAAGCATTTGAGGATGCAGAGGCTGGATTGATGTCTGCCCGAAAACACCGAGAGGTGCTGAATGCGGGGCCCCTGGAAAACTTCAAAGAAAAGAAATTTCACATTGTTCAGCAGGGAAACAGAAGTATCGGTGTTTATAAATTAGACGGGAAAGTTTACGCGATACGGAATCAATGTCCTCACATGGGAGCGCCGCTCTGCCTCGGGAACACCGGTTCTACCTATCGTCCTGCTGAAAAAGGTACATCACTCTTTACCGAGGTTCTAAAGGACCGGGTCATTCGGTGTCCCTGGCATGGCTGGGAATTTGATATAATCACGGGAAGGGGTCTCTACGACGTGAAATCGCGTGTGTCTAATTTTGAGGTAAGAATCAATTCCGCCGACGAAATAGAAATACTGATTTAGAATTATTACAAAAAAACAATATGCTTACTCGTGAAAACTATCGGGGGATATTTGCCTATCCTCCAACTCCCTTTACTGATCGTTCACTGCTCCTCGACGAGGATGCAGTAAGGAGCAATATACGCAAATTAGCGGATGTTGGAGTCCACGGCATTGTCATGGCAGGATCATCCGGTGAATTTTTCACCTTGAGTTCGGAGGAATATTCCCGATTGGCTCGTATTTTGCAGGAAGAATGTGAACGTGTCGGGATTCTCAGCGTTTTGGGCACGAGCGGGTTATCCACGGCGGAAGTCATTGAGCGAACTAGTATGGCCATGGAACTGGGTGTGGATGGAGCCATCGCATTGCAGCCCTTTTATTTTACACTATCGGAAGAAGAATTGTATAAGTTCTGGAAGGATTTATCTGAAGCATGCCCAGGAATTGGTCTGATTGTATATAATTACGATTGGGTGCGGCAGAATTATACCTTGGAGAATTTCAGGCGATTAGCTGAGTTTCCGAATATAGTGGGAAGCAAGGAAGCGCATTGGGATTTTGCGAAATGGTTGTCGTTTCATACGCATAGTCCCTTAATTCATATGAGCTCAACGGACGCCGGTTGGCTTGTTGAAATGCACAAGCACAATGCGGCTGGTGTCGGCAGTATGCATTTGAGTTTGAGTCCCCATGTCTTTGGGAAAGTGCTGGGTTACTGTAATGAGGGGGAATACCTGAAAGCTGAGCAAGAATTATCGCCGCTGACTGAGTTTATCGGAAAGATGAAGCTGGGTGCAGGGCGCCCCCATATTTTTCCATCAGAACTGGCTGACTGGAGCCAGTATAGTCCTACGGCGCGTCATAAGGCCCTCGTGGATGCTTTTGGCTTCTTTCAAGCCGGACCGCCTCGGCCACCTGCTATTCCCGTCTCCCAGGAAACACAAGAAAAGTTAAAGAATTACATCGCAACTCACTGGAGTTCGCTGCTTGTCAATGAGTCAGATGCTTCTCCCGTATCGGATGGAAAGTTGTGGATCGGTTAGATGCAATCTCGCAACAGTAAATGGAAAACAGGACCCGGTGTGCTTTGTTACTTGGCCATCGTCTTGGGTTTGTTGGCCGGATGCTCCTCCGGACAGAAAGGCCTTCCTGGAAAAAATGAATCAACAATCAAGCCCAACGTCCTATTCATTATTGTCGATGACCTGCGGCCAGACCTGGGTGTCTACGGGCATTCTTATGCCCGCACGCCGAATATGGATGGGCTTGCCGGACAGGGAGTGGTATTTCAAAAAGCCTACTGCCAGGAAGCGGTTTGCACTCCCTCCAGAGCCTCTTTTATGATCGGGCGGAGACCTGATAATACGGGAGTCTTGAATTTATACACGAGATTTCGGGATAAAGATCCTGAAATGCTGACCATTCCGGAGCACTTTAAAAACCATGGTTACGATACCACGGCCTTTGGGAAAATCTTTCACAGCCAGGAGCCTTATCAGGATCCCAGGTCTTGGTCGGAACCAGCCACCCTGTATGCCAACGATATTTCCCAAGGGTATTTTCTTCCGGAAAACCAAGACACGATGTCCAGCGAAATCAGACCTGTTACCGGGCGTAAGAAGTCGGCCACGGAGGCGGCCAAGATTGCGGACGAGCGGTATCCGGACGGTCGTATTGCACGCAGTGCGGTGGCCTGGTTGGAAGAGCGAAGGGGGTACGAGGAATCCAATCCCTTTTTTTTGGCGGTGGGTTTTCACAAACCCCATTTACCTTTCTCGGCACCGCGTAAGTATTGGGATCTCTACGACCGGGAGTCGGTAGGAAGGGTTGCGAATCCTCAGGCGCCGCCCGATCAGCTGGATTTGGCCCTGGTCCCGTCGCTTCCGGAACTCCGTGGTTACCAGGATATTCCGAATGAAGGGCTCGTCAGTCCTGAAAAATCGGCCGAACTCATTCATGGCTATCTGGCTTGTGTCAGCTTTGTGGACGCCCAAATCGGCTTGTTGTTGAATCAATTGAAGCAGATGGGCATCTATGAAAACACCATCGTGGTGTTACTGGGGGACCATGGGTTTCATCTGGGGGAGCGAGGCTATTGGTGCAAGGCCACCAATTACGAATTGGATGCCCGTGTGCCATTGATTGTGAAACCCGCCGGCCAAGGCTATGCGCAAGGTGAGTCAGACACGATTGTGGAACTGGTGGACCTGTTTCCAACTCTCGCAGACCTGGCTGATCTTCCCATCCCTGCATTACTGGATGGGCAAAGCCTGCGAGTCGAACTGGAAACACCCAACGCAATGCGGGAACGGGCCGCCTTCAGCCAGTTTCCCCGGCCCTGGGAAATATCCGACTGGAGGGGACAGCCGAGTATTATGGGTTACAGTGTAAGAACGGACCGGTGGAGGTTTGTTCTTTGGGTTGATTTTGCCGGGAAGGCTGAGATCGCGCGGGAACTGTACGACCATCAAACTGATCCCGTCGAAATGAAAAACCTGGCCGGTAACCCGCAGTTCTTGGCGGTAGAAGAACGGCACCATGAATTGTTGGGCGAGAAATGGAAATCGTTGTGACATCCTTTAAGCGACTGCGTGTCGCCGACTGAGGCGTATATGGAAACCCATTTCAGTCTGCTGGACGGGATAATTCTCGCTTTGTATTTTGCCACCATGATGGGAATGGGGTTTCTCTTCAGGCGTGGCAGTACGTCGGTAGCGGGATTTACGGCTGCCAACAACGCACTGCCCGGGTGGCTATGCGGCCTGTCCATTCTTGCGACTTATGTAAGCAGCATCAGTTTTCTTGCCCTGCCCGGGAAAGCGTATGCATCAAACTGGAATTCATTTGTATTCAGTCTTTCATTACCGATCGCCACCTGGATCGGCGTCAAATGGTTTCTTCCATTTTATCGAAATAGTGGGTTTGTTTCAGCCTATTCCCACCTGGAGAAACGTTTTGGTACCTGGGCGAGGATTTATGCGAGTTCAAGCTATCTCATCATACAGCTGACCCGGATGGCGGTTATTTCCTACCTTATGGCGTTGCCCTTGAACGTTCTTTTGGGCTGGAACATCCAGAGTGTGATCCTGCTTACTACGATATTCACGACCATTTATGCTTTGGTAGGAGGCATTACCGCAGTCATTTGGGCCGATGCCCTTCAGACGGTGATTTTAGTTTTGGGTGCGCTCTTTTGTTTGGGGATAATGATTTATGGAATTCCGGGCGGTATGGCGCAGCTATGGGAGATCAGTCAGGCTCATGGCAAATTCAGTTTGGGGAGTTTTGGCTGGAGCCTGGCGGAGCCAACATTCTGGGTGATGCTCCTGTTCGGACTGACCATTAATCTCCAGAATTTTGGAATCGATCAAAATTATATTCAGCGCTATCACGTTTCCCGATCTGACAAGGATGCCAGGCAAAGCCTGTGGTTGGGTGGGTTAATGTATATCCCCTTGTCGGCGGTATTCTTTTTCATCGGAACCGCGTTATTTGCTTATTACACAGCACGACCGGAGGACTTGGCGGAAGCCTACCAGTCAGCGGGTAAAGCTGATTCCGTCTTTCCTTATTTTATTGTTACAGCTCTTCCTTCCGGAGTGACCGGTCTTTTGATTGCGGCGATATTTTCCGCGGCCATGAGTACGATTTCCACGAGCCTCAATTCATCCGCCACCATCATACTCAATGATTTTTACCGGCGTTTTGCAAAGTCGCGGTGCGGTGAGCGCGAAGAGATGCTTGTATTGCGGTTGGCGACCCTTGCCTGGGCGATCCTGGCATTGTCGATCGCTTGGGCCATGAGCACGCGCATGGGGAGTGCCCTGGATGCCGCGTGGATCCTGGCAGGCATTTTCAATGGCGGGATGTTGGGTTTATTCCTTTTCGGATTTCTCTCATCCCGCACCAACATTAGCCGAGGAGCCGTGATAGGTGTGATGAGTGGTATTACCGTGATTTTCTGGACCACCCTTTCCTCCCGGTGGACACTGTGGCCCGAATTTCTGCGCAGTCCGTTTCATGATTTTCTAACCGTAGTGCTCGGAACCCTTACGACTCTCATCGTAGGCATGACTGCAACCCTGTTAATAGAAAAGTTTTTCAACAAATCAACCGCCAATGACATCCAGGATTCCTGATTCGACAATGCAACAAACCGTTCCACCCGCATTACCTGCAGTATTAAGAGCAACCTCCGGCCTTACCTGGAGAGTTTGTAGTTTGCTTTTTTTAACCTTCAGTATCGTCCCCCTTCAGGGGGAGAAAATCCGTCCTTTGGCCGATGATTATGTTACGGTATTTAGTACTCCGAAACCTGGGGAGGTCTTCGCTTACAGTCCGGGTATTGAACGCCTGGATTCGGGACGGCTAATTGCCACGCTCGACCTGGGCGGACCTGGCATGGATCAATGGCCGGAACCCAAAGGAATCAGATACGGCAAACCCGTGCAGGGTAAGGTCTATACTTCGGATGACGGAGGCAAGACCTGGCTGCACCGGGTAGACTTTCCATTCATGCATGCCCGGCCCTTTCAAGCCGGCCGGTCGGTCTATGTATTGGGGCAGACCGGAGATTTGATGATTATTCGTTCGGATGACGGGGGGAAGAGCTGGACGGAACCCCGTTCGCTTTCGGAGGGAAAGGATTGGACGCAGGCCCCCAGTAACGTACACTACGCCAATGGTTGTGTGTATCTCACCATGAATTTAAGGCCCTATACCCACAGTGGCATATGGCCCGCCAGTATTGAAGCCCCCGTTCTGATGCGCGCAAAAATTGAGGACGACCTGACCCGGACGGAGAATTGGGACTTTTCCAGCGTTTTGGCTTTTCGAGACATCGTTTCTCCCAAGGACCTCGACTATTTTGGCGTTCCTTTTTTCCGGTCCGAGTTTGATACGAGCTACCAGATCGCGCCGGGTCGCAGTATGTCGCCTATCGGATGGCTTGAAACCAACGTGGTGCAGTTCGTTGACCCCAATCATATATGGCATGATGCTTCCGGAAAAACCTTTCATTTATGGAGCCGTGCCCATACCGGAGGTACCGGCTATGCTGCAATTGCCAAAGTGGTCGAAAAAGGCTCTCAGCCCGGGACAGGAAAAATGGAAGTCATGCTGGAGTCCGCGCCTTCAGGTAAAAAGATGCTCTATGTCCCCTGCCCGGGTGGACAAATGAAATTCCACGTTTTGTATGATGAGGAAACAGAACTGTATTGGCTGCTCAGTTCGCAGGCGACGGATTCCATGACCAAGCCAGCTCAATTGCCTGATAATCGATACGGGCTTCCCAACAATGAACGTCACCGTCTGGTTCTTCACTTCTCCAAAAACATGATTGATTGGATATTTGCAGGGGTTGTCGCCACCGGGGAAACGCCTGATCAGGCTCGGCACTATGCCAGTATGGATTTTGATGGCCAGGATTTGGTGATACTTTCTAGAAGCGGAGACCGTTTAGCCAAGAACGCCCACGATGGGAACATCATTTCCTTTCATCGGGTTAAAAACTTCAGGGATCTGGTTTATTAAATTTGAGATCTGCGAGAAGTTTTTTGGACCTTTCGATAGAATCCATTTCCCAACCTAGGCAATGTTGATGGTTGGATATTCTCTTTAAAATGATTCAGCCTAAGATTCAGAGTATGGACCGGCATACGTTTTCTCCCTAAATCGTGCAACTTCCTTCTGAAGCTTGCAAACATTTCATGAATGACGAAGCAATGTGTTTTAAACCGAAAGAGGTTATTTGGGTGTTCGATGGGTTGGATGCCAGATCATAGGTGGAGATGATCCGAACACGATGTTTCTAAAACCTTAAACGGACCCCCGTTTAATAAAACGGGCGTTGGTCCGGACGGTTCTGGGTTCCGCCGCCGGATCTTCAATCAAACCGAGAATCAGCGCGGCCGCTTTTTCATAGACCTGGCTTTCTTCCGCGCCAGCGCAACTCAGGGGAGGAGCCAGGTGGGGTGCGATTACTAATAGGAATTTGCTTTTTAGCGGCGAAGCCGCAGAGGTGGGGTTTTTTTCATATTTCATATTTTGGAGTTTCTTTGCACCGGGTGCAGACTTTTAGTAGCTAGACCGTAATTCATGATACTGAGATAATTCGGCTTACCATTTATGTCATCCAAGCCGCCGTGTTTTAAACCCAGAGTATGCCCGAGTTCATGCATAAACAGAGCCGCTTGAACCTCGTCTTTGGCTTTGGAAAGATTGGAAGTACCCCCACCGGATATATATTGTTTTTCCGTCCAACCACCCAAATTTACCATAAAATCGTTACCAAACAATTCTCCAATCCCACCCGAGTGCGGTTTATCCAAAGCCGGATCCCCCACCCGAGTTACATCGTTGTGTCCAAAAACACAATACCGGTAGACCAACTGTTTTGCTCCCAAAATATTACTCCGCGGCAGAAATGGGGACGGACCTAGTTGTTTAGGCGGCAGAAATGGGGACGGACCTAGTTGTTTAGGGCGGCAGAAATGGGGACGGACCTAGTTGTTTAGTGTTTTTAGCCTCTACCGTAACCTCCATACAACCGGTCAGCTCAATGAACATTGCTCGTTTTATACTCACGATAAGACAACCATGCTTAACGAAGGCTTCGTATCATAATGTACGCCTACCCTGAAAAATGCCTAAGGCCGCTCGAGAAATTGACTTTCACCGCGTTTTGAGAGCTTAATAAGTTTTCATTCCCAAAAGAGAATCGTCTTTCGCTCAAAAATCATCAGACCGTGATAACTATGCTTCGAGTCTTTACTCTCCAATTAGTAACTAAAGGGGATGCGGCACAATGAACCGAAAACCTTTTTCGCGCGTTTTGCTGGCGGCTTGCACGGTCTTGTTGTGCGGGTCTATTAATCCTGCTTGCGCCGGGGAGACGCTGGGAACGGAGGTTGTATTGCTGGGCACTGGAGGCGGACCGCGGCCGAACCCTGTGCGGTGTTCGCCTTCGTCAGCGTTGCTGATTGACGGCATGCCTATTGTGATTGATTGCGGCAACGGCGTATCCCGGCAGCTGGTTTTGGCGGGAATCCCGCTTGCCTCGCTGAAATATATTTTCATCACGCACCATCACTCCGATCATATCTCTGAACTCGGCGCGCTGCTTCTGTTGTCCTGGGCTTCCGGGCTGAATGAGCCAATCCACGTTTTCGGGCCGCCTCCGCTTGAGGCGTCGATAGCCGCGGCGTTCGAGCAATATCGCTTCGATATTGAAACCCGTGTTTCGGATGAGGGCCGGCCTGATCTGCGTCTGCTGGTGGAGGTCCACGAATTCAATACGGGGGGCGTTGTGCATGAGAGCGAACAGTTTAAAGCGACTGCGGCAAAGAACAATCATCCGCCCGTTGAGCAGTCCTATGCTTATCGCTTCGACACGCCGCATCGATCGGTTGTTTTTTCCGGTGACACGACCTATGACAAGAACGTAATCGCGTTGGCCAAGGGCGCCGATGTTCTCATACACGAGGTGCTGTATACGCCGGGCATTGAATCGATTTTGCAGAAAGTCAGCAACGCCGCCGGTCTGCGAAAACACTTGCTGGCCAGTCATACGCCGGTCGAGGATCTGGGCCGGATCGCCCGGGAGGCTGGGGTGAAGAGCTTGGTTTTGAACCACATCGTGCCGACCGAAATCGAGGAATTCGATGCGGCGTCTATCGAGTCGATTCAAAAGGAGTTTTCCGGCGAGGTGATTGTTGGCCGGGATTTGGATCGATTTTGAGAAAACGTCTCTAGTTAGAAGTTAAATGCTTTCTCCGAATCCGTCCTCCACGAGGATAGTTGGATTTGGACAGGTTTATCTGGCTAGGCTTGCCAGGGGAAAAGCGCTCATCAACAATCACGCGAACATGGCGAAAGAATCGATTCTGATCACCGGCGTATACGGATTGGTAGGGAGCTGCATCTATAGACACTTGATGGAAAAGTCCGAACAATACGACGTCTACGGCATGGATTGTAGCAGACAGCCCTCCGAACGGGTCCATGCGGACGAGGTGGCAGATGTGCCGGACAGCCATTTTTTTCTATCTGACATGTCAGACATTGGCGTTTTAGAGCAGGCATTTCAAGGTATGGATGCCCTCATCCATATGGCAGCAGATCCTGATGACGAAGCTCCCTGGGAGAGTACGTTTAAAAATAACATGGAAGCCAGCTACCACCTGTTCGAGGCGGCCAAACGAGCCGGCGTTCGAAGGGTGATTTATGCCAGCTCGATTCAGGTGAGCTTCGGCTATTTCTATAACATCGAACCCTACAAAAGCATCCGTGAAGGGCATTTTGATAACGTGCCCGATTCTTTTGAGCGCATAACCACCTCCGATCCGACCTGGCCCGTCAACCTGTACGGTTCAAGCAAAGTATTCGGGGAGACCCTGGCGCGCGTGTATAGCAGCACTACGGACCTGTCTTGCATCTGTATACGTATGGGCGGTGTCCACTCGATGGATAAAGTCCCCCAACCCGTACTTCCGAACGCTAGCACGAAAAACGACATGGTTCGCCTGGTTGAAAATTGTATCCAGGCACCCGGTGCTATTAAATTCGAAATCGTCTATGGCCTATCGAACAGTGACTACCGGTGGGTCGACATTAAGCATGCGGCGAAAGCGGTAGGCTACGTACCCGAAGACAGAATCAGGTTGGAGGATTAGGAAGTGTTTAGGAAGACTAACTATTATTTTAAAATTCATTTTAGAACTGTGCTGAAATCAGATCATATCCTTAATTTATCCCACATTTATAAAAGACCCTGAATGAGGAAACATATAGAACGACGCACCTTGATCAAAAGCGGAGTGGCTGCTGGCCTTGCCTTATCTGCCGCACCGGCCATCCTTCAAGGCAAGGACGACCGCAACATTAAATTGGGATTCATCGGCATCGGTGGTCGTGGCACCGGCATGTTAAAGACAACCATGCGCCTGCCCAATGTCAGCGTGACTGCCGTTTGCGATACTTTTCCAAGGAACTTAAAAGCTGCACAGGAGCTGGTTGAGAAAGCCCAGGGTTCACGACCGGATGGTTATGGCGATCATGAATTATCCTACCTGGATCTTCTGGAACGGGACGATCTGGATGGAGTTGTTATCGCCACTCCGTGGGAGTTGCACATCCCCATGACCATTGCTGCGATGAAGGCCGGCAAATACGCCGCCACTGAGGTAGGTCCTGCTTCCTCCGTCGACGAATGCTGGGAATTGGTGAATACCTACGAGGACACGCGTGTTCCCTGTATGCTTCTGGAAAACTACTGTTACTTTCGTTACAACATGGCTGTTCTCAAGATGGTTCGTCAGGGAATCTTTGGGGAATTGATCCACTGCACCTGCGGCTATGGGCACGATCTCAGGGAAAGAATCGTTTTGGGAAAAGGAACCGGGCCCACGGCGAAAGGTGAAGGCGATTACCGTTCCACGCACAATCAATACCGCAATGGAGAGCTCTACCCGACCCACGGTATCGGCCCCATCGCTCAATGCCTGAATATACAACGAGGCAACCGGTTTCATCACCTCACTTCCACCGCATCCAAATCACGAGGTCTTAGTCAGTGGGCGAAAGATAATCTCGAACCGACCCACAAACGACGAAATATTGACTGGAATCAGGGTGATGTTGTTACTACCACGCTCAAGTGTTTTAACGGAGAGACCGTGGTGATGACCTTTGACACTCGACTCCCACGTCCCATGTCCTTCATGTATCAAGTGCAGGGAACCAGCGGCATGTGGATGCAGGACGGCGATTCATCCTCAAAGGACAAGTCGGTGATTTACCTCGATGGCAAAAGTCCAAAACACCAATGGGAGCCTTTCGACCCTTACCAGAAAAAGTATGAACATCCCCTCTGGAAAAGCTATTTGCATGAAGCCGAAACAGCGGGACACGGTGGGACCGATTTCCTGGAGCTGAGGGAATTCGTAGCCTGTATCAGGAATAAAACAAAAACGCCAATTGATGCCTACGATGCTGCAGCCTGGATGGCGATCGCTCCGCTTTCGGAAGAACAGCCAAAAGGGTCAATGTTCATATTTCATATTTAGAACAGCCAAAAAGAACAGCCAAAAGGGTCAATGTTCATATTTCATATTTGAAGACAGTTCCGTAACTCTGGAAGGCCAA